>DATJQC010000022.1:0-6636 GCA_035506055.1 Candidatus Nanoarchaeia archaeon
TTTTATCAATTTTTCTTTCTTTTCCCGGCGCCAACCTTTTAATTGCTTTTCCCTATTTATTGCAGCATTAACATCGCCGAAAATTTCATAATAAATCAATTTATGGCAAGAATATTTTTTGCTAAAACCTTCGATTAAACCGTTTTTGTGTTCATAGATTCTTCTCATCAAACTATTTGTAACACCGATATACAATGTACCGCTAGAGCTGGCAATGATATAAACATAATACTTTTTTTCTTCGTACATTTCCCCTCCTATTCTGTCATTCCGAACCGCCCCTGGCGGTGAGGAACCGCTTAAACTATTTTTTACTTCAAGGGGTCCCTCGACTTCGCTACGCTCCGCTCGGGATGACAGAAATAATTATTTATTTTTATATTTTAATTCCTCTTAGTGCTGCGATTCTGTCTGCGGTCGGCGGACCCAACTACGCTAAAGCTTCGCTGGGCAAGTTAAACTTTCAAACCTCTTAAAGCATTAATTCTATCAATAGTTGGCGGGTGGGTTAAAAATAATTTGGAGAAAAATCCGACTTTGCCGTCTTCGCCTTTCAAGGGCGAGATGATATACATATGCGCGGTGGCGCGATTGGCGGCTTGCAATTTGTTCGGATCGGCATCGATTTTTTCCAAAGCGCGGATCAAGCCTTCGGGAAAACGGGTCAATAAAGCGCCGTCAGCATCGGCCTTGAATTCTCTTTTGCGGGAAATCGCCAATTGCATCAGCGCGGCGAAGATCGGCGCTAAAATTGCTAAAATTATAGCGATGATTAAAATTATAACTTGAATTTGTCCGCCATTATCATCGCGGCGTCGGCGACCGCCGACTCCTCCCCAAAAACTGATGCGCAGAAACCAATCCGCCAACAAAACCACCACGCCGACCAGAACCGTTACTACCGTTGATAATAAAATATCGCGGTTGCCGATGTGCGATAATTCGTGCGCCATCACGCCTTCCAATTCGACTTTTTCCAACTTATTAAGCAACCCGGTGGTGATGGCGACGACCGCGTGTTTTTTATCGCGGCCGGTGGAAAAGGCGTTCGGCGCCGGATCATCGATAATATAGATTTTCGGCACGGGCAAACCGGCGGTAATGCAAAGATTTTCCACCACATTATATAATTCTCGCGCGCTGTCGCGATCGACTTCGTGCGCATTCGACATCGCCAAGACCATCTTGTCCGACCACCAATAGCTGACAAAACTGGAAACGATACTGAAAATCACGGCGATATATAAAATCGCCGGCGAATCGAGAGCTTGCGAAAAAACCCAGCCAATGCCGATGACCGCGACAAAAAATATGGTCATCAGAATCCAGGTTTTACGCGCGTTAGAATCGGAATCGGTATATAAGGTCATAACATTAAAGGATTAAAGAATTAAAGGATTGGTTAAAAAATCCTTTAATCCTTTAATAATTTAATCCTAAAATTTTACCTGAACAGGCGCTTTTTCGTCTTCGGCAACTTGGAAGAATTCATAGGCTTTAAAATTCAGCATGCCGTTGATGACATTGGTCGGGAAGACTTGCAAGGAAGTGTTGAAATCGCGGACATTGCCGTTGTAGAAGCGGCGAGCGGCCTGAATCTTGTCTTCAGTGTCGGTCAATTCTCTTTGCAATTCAAGAAAATTTTGGTTGGCTTTCAGATCCGGGTAAGCTTCGGCCAAAGCAAAGACGGATTTCAAAGCGCCAGACAGCATATTTTCCGCTTCGCCTTTGGCACTGGACGCGCCGTCGGTGATGCTCATCGCGCGGTTGCGGGCGTTAACCACGTTCTCGAAAGTGGTTTTTTCGTGGGCGGCATAACCTTTCACGGTTTCGACAAGGTTCGGAATCAAATCATAGCGGCGTTTCAATTGCACGTCGATGTCGCTCCAAGCTTCATCAGTGCGATTCTTGCCGCGGACGAGTCCGTTGTACATAGCGATCACCCAGAGAACCAAAAGAACGATGACGATCAGAATGATCCAAAGTGCTGTACTCATAGAAATTTTCAATTTTCAATTTTGAAATAATTTTTGAATTTCTCAATGATTAAATTTTTATGAATTTAAAAATTTAATCATTATTTCAAAATTCAACATTCAAAATTCAAAATTAGTTATGTTTTACTTATCTTAATAAATAATTTTTCTCCATTAGCTTCAACTTCTTTCCCGCCCTCGAAAGCGCCGATGACTATTTCTTCGGCCAAGACATCTTTTTTCAAATCAGCTGCAAAATTTTTCACGGCATTTTTAACGGCTTCGCTGGCCGTATTTATTTCCAATTTAATTCGATCGGAAATAGTTAAGCCGGCATTTTTGCGCTCGGCATTAATGAAACGAACTAATTCGCGCTTCAAACCTTCGGCGACCAATTCCGGCGTCATCGCCGTATCCAATTCGACAGACAAATCACCTTCGCCGACCGTGCTGGAAACTTTTTTCACATTCAATTCATCTTTGATCAATTCGGCGATTTCATCTCGTAATTCATAATTCTTAATTCTTAATTCGATCAACGGTTGGCGAACTTTAATCCCGGCTTCGTCGCGGCGGGCCAAACCTAATTCCACGACGCGGCGCGCCAAAGCCATTTCTTGAATTATTCCCGCTTCTTCAGTATCTTCCGACTTTGACACACCCCGTCCAGTCAGGGACTGGCCACCCCTCTCGAGAGGGGACTTTTTGTCTTTGCTCTCCAAATCCTTGGCTAAGGCGGGCTTGCCCTCCGTAGCTTTAGCGAAGGAGGGCCATTCCTCAAGGTGCACGGACATTTCCGGATTGGAAAAATTATTGCCGGTGACTTTCTGCCATAATTCTTCGGCGATAAACGGCGTGAATGGCGCCATAATCTTCGCCAGATCGGTTAGCACTAAGCGAGTCGTGGCCAGGGCAGCTTTCTTGTCATTATTAAACACACCCCGGCCTTCGGCCACCCCTCTTGATAGAGGGGACTTATCATCCTTACCCTCCGAAGCCTCAGCGTAGGAGGGTTTAAAGCGATCTCTGCTGCGGCGCAGATACCAGGTGGAAAAATCATCGATGAAAGCGACGATCGGCCGAGTCGCGCGCGGCAAGTCATACTTTTTCATCCCGTCGGTAACTTCGACAACTAATCGATTCAAGCGAGCAATAATCCATTTATCTAAAATATTTTTCCTTCTGTCATCCCGAGCATCAGCGAGGGATCCCTTAACCTTGCCAAAATCACTGTCTTTAAGCGGTTCCTCGACTCCGCTGACGCTCCGCTCGGAATGACAATACATTTCGTAGAATTTATAAACATTCCACAGGATCATGTTCACTTTGCGCAAGGCTTCGGCCACGCCCTTTTCGGAAAAATTCAGATTCTCGGCGGTCATCACCGGCGAAGTCAGAAGATAGTAGCGCAAGGCGTCGGCGCCGTATTTGTCAAAAATAAATTCCGGATCAGGATAATTTTGCAAGCGCTTGGACATTTTCTTGCCATCTTCGGCCAAAACTATTCCATTGACGATAACATTTTTGTAAGCGAAATTATTTTTGATGCCGACGGCCATCACGTGGAGATAATAAAACCAGGCGCGCGTTTGGTCCACGCCCTCGGCGATGAATTCGGCCGGAAAATTTTGCTCGAATCTTTCTTTGTTCTCAAACGGATAATGCATCTGCGCGTAAGGCATCGAACCGGAATCAAACCAAGTATCCAAAACGTCCGGCACGCGCTTCATATTTTCACCGCAGATATCGCACTTCAAGATTATCTTATCAACCGAATCTTTGTGCAGATCGATCTCTTTCTGCGTGGCATTATTCAAATAAACAATTTTATGTTTGCCGATGCTGGTGTGATTCGGGCCATACAAAGAAAATCCCGCTTCATGCTTGGAGCGGCCGCGCAAAACGCTGACGAGATCGTCGATCGGATCAGAATGCGAAACGATCAAAATCGTCTTGCCTTTGTTTTCCGACAAAATTTTCAAAAGCCATTGGCGCATTCGCTCGCCGACTTCAGTTTGAGTTTCGCCGGTTCCGCCGACGCGAATATCCATTACCTCCTCCGGCTTGGCCGAAAGATATTGGCGGCGCAATTCATCCTGCGCGAATAAGTCATCGCGATTTTTATCATTCCAGGATCCCAAACCAATCTCGCGCAATTCCTCGGCGATCACCGGTTCTATTCCGAAAGCCTGACCGATCATTTCCGCGGTATCTTTGGTTCTCAATAGCGGAGAAGTGAAAAAAGCGATCTTGTTTTTATCAGCAGGAATTTCTTTTTTGATTTCTTCGATTCCGGCGGCAACCTGTTCGCGGCCTTTGACAGTCAGATGATATTTGTCCGGACCGGAATAAATTATGTTAGCGGCATTATTTTCCGCTTCGCCATGGCGGATCAAAATTAATTTGGTCAGCTGGCCATCGGCGTGCTGATATAATTCTTCCAGCGAACCGAGAACTTTCTTCGCGCCGCAAGCGCATTCCCAGATCGGCAGGCAGGAAGCCCAAAAACGCTGGCGGGAGATCGACCAATCGCGCGCGCCCTCCAGCCAATTGCCGAACCGGCCTTTCTTGATATGTTCGGGCGACCAGTTGATCGCCTCGGCCAATTCGATCATCCGCGGTTTCATCTGCGTGATTTTCACGAACCAGGAAGAAGTCGCGTAATTGATGAGCGGCGTATCACAGCGCCAGCAGAACGGATAGCTATGTTCGAATTTTTCTTTGCTGAATAATAAATTTTTCGCCGCCAGATATTTAATGATGGCGACATCGGTAGCTTGCACATCGTCTTTCGGCTTGACGTGCAGACCGGCAAACTCGCCCATCTCCGGTTTGAAAGTTCCGTCCATCGCGACATGCTGGATGAAAGGCAGATTATAATCGCGGCCGAGTTTCATGTCGTCCTCGCCGAAAGCCGGCGCGATATGGACGACGCCGGTGCCGTCTTCGGTCGTGACGAAATCGCCATGATAAATCTTCCAGCCGTTTTCGCGGTTAGCTAATTTTTCATCTTTGGCATAATAATCAAACAACGGCCTATATTTTTTTCCAACTAATTCCGAACCCTTAAATTCCTTAATTGTTTTATAATCCTTGCCTTCGAAAATCTTTATTGCCCGTTCTTTTGCCAAAATATAATTTTCAATTTGTAATTTGTCATTTGTAATCTGTAATTCTATATAGTCTATATCATTTCCTATTGCCAACGCCACGTTTCCCGGCAGCGTCCACGGCGTGGTTGTCCAAGCAAGAATATAAGTTTTAGATTTATCCTCCACAGCTTCAGCGGAGGCGAGCTTGCCCTCCGAAGCCTTGGCGTAGGATGGGTCGACCAGTTCAAATTTTACCGTCACTGACAAATCTTTCACATCTTTATATCCTTCCGCCACTTCCGAATCTGACAAAGTCGTTTCGCAACGCGGGCAAATATACATCGAGCGGTAATCTTTATAGATCAAGTCCGCGTCCCACAACTGCTTGAACGCCCACCAAATCGATTCCATATAATCGATGTCCATGGTGCGGTAAGGATGATCCATATCGACCCAGCGGCCGAGGCGAGTGACGATTTTTTGCCATTCATCCGCGTACGACAAAACCTTGGAGCGGCAAAGCGCGTTGAATTTTTCCACGCCGATTTTTTCTTCGATCTCTTTCTTACTCTTGGTGCCTAATTCTTTTTCAACAATATTCTCGATCGGCAAGCCATGACAATCCCAGCCCCAGCGGCGGCGGACTTCATAACCGTTCATCGTCCAGAAACGCGGCACCGCGTCTTTCATAAGCGAGGCAACCAGATGGCCGTAGTGCGGCGTGCCGGTCGCGAACGGCGGGCCGTCATAAAAAACATATTCGCCGCGCCTGCCCTGAGCTTGCCGAAGGGGCGCTTCCTTATTCACCGATTTTTCAAAAATCCTATTCTTCCGCCAAAACGCCAAAACCTCCTCTTCCATCCCGACAAAAATATTTTTTTTATCCTCCGGCTTGTCCGCCGTAGCTTTAGCGGGGGCGGAAGCCTTAGCGTAGGAGGACTGATTTTTTCTTTGAGCCATATCAAAAATTGAATAACTAAAACAAAAAATACTAATTTTCTTAACAAAATTATATCTAAATATTACTGCTTTTTTATCTGTTTGTCAAAACAAAAAAGGTGGTCTTTAAAAAACCACCTTTGCCGGCATAAAGCTAAAAAGATATTGCCGGCTCACGTCCTTGGCAACCGCAACTCCGACAATCTACCACAAGCCTGACCACGAATCCTGTTTTTGATTCGCCCGGCACTTTTGCCAGCTCTACCAGACACTGCCCCTTATCCGCTACCAGCGTTCCGCATTGCGGACAAAATAAAGCGACCTCCTCGGGAAGTTCTACCGAACCCGTCCCGCTTTCAACCAGCGACATAATCCCCAGCCTTGTCCTGACACCCATGATCAAGCCTCCTTTGTTTAAATTTCAAGTAATGTGCTTTGAAAAATTTATAGCAAATAAAAAATTTTGTCAAATTATTTCGCCAGCTTGAACGCCGTGCTCGTGGCGTTAGGATTTTTTTCACGGGCGAAATAATATTGCAGAATATCGTCCGCCACATTCAAAGAAATCTGGCTGCCTTCTTTGCCTTCTTCCACTAAAACCGTGACGACGATCTGCGGATTTTTATAAG
>DATJQC010000023.1:0-8857 GCA_035506055.1 Candidatus Nanoarchaeia archaeon
GACCAAGACCAGGCCGGTGATGCTGGCCGTAATCATCGCTTTGGCTTCGGAAACATTGGAAGCGTTGCCGCCGGCGGTGATCCACATCAAACCGCCGATCATCAAGACGACCGCGGCGACAATGCCGACGGCCGAGACCGCGAAAGTATAGATCAGCATAATGTATTGGGCAATCGGCGCGGTGGAATTATTGAACTTGATCGAACCGGTGAAAGTTGTCTGACCGCCCTGAAAAGTCGGGATCGGCACCTGCAGATTAATGGAATAACCCGCCGCTTGCGCCGGAGCAGGCAGAAAAAGCAGGATTGACGCGGCAACCGTCGGCGCCAGAAAAACAAGCGCCAAGGCTGAAATAAAAATCGCGGCTAAAGATTTTTTGCTGGTAAAATTTTTAAGCATAAAATTTAGATAAAAATATTTAAACTTGGCTCCGATAGAGTCTCTCGCGTGGGACTCTGCCGAAATGCCGGATAGAAATTGAATTTTAAATTTTGCCTGCCCGCGGATGCGGGACGCGGCCAGGGAAATAATTTTTTAATGCCACAATTTTAAAAATTGCCTGCCTGCCGGTAGGCAGGGAAAATTGAATCATTATTTCAAAATTGAAAATTGAAAATTAGAATGTCACTTTCCCACAAATTCAACTTCTTTCCCTTCTCTCGTTGTTTTAGTGATGATTGTTCTGATCATCTCCCGCGTAACGTCCCGTCCTCCCAGACCGACAATGAAATTTTTGACTTGAGCGGAAATTTTTTCCTGCAAGGCCGCTTTGATTTCCAAGTACAACGGTCCGGCGTTGCCCAAAGAAATCGCTTTTTCCACGACCGCGATATTTTTGGCGCCGACAGTTTTTAAGACTTTGATTATTTCCTCGGTTGGAAAGGGCCGGAAGGTTTTTAATTTCAGCACGCCGACTCCGCCGTTGCCGAATAATCCGCCGGCTGATTTTTTTTCGTCAATCACTTCTTTGATCGTGCCGACTACCGAGCCCATGGCGATAATGACTGTTTTGGCGCGAACCGGGCCGTAATATTCCAGTAAGCCATTGTCAAGATTGGTATTTAGTATTTGGTATTTAGTATTTGGTATATTAATTATTTTATTATATTTTTCGTATTCAGATTTGATAACATCCAAGGACGAAATCAAATCGTCGTGCAATTGCTGGCGGATCTCCATATAGTCGGCGGGCGTGGCAAAAGCGCCAAAAGTGCGCGGCTGCGCCGGATCAAGATAAGTTCCGGGTTTAGGCTGATAATCCGGCAGAAATTTTTTAATATCTTTTTCCGAAGGAATAACAACTTCTTCGTAAGAATGCGTCAGGATAAAACCATCGACATTGACCATGACCGGAATATTTAATTTTTCCGCGATTTTGTAAGCGAGGATATGCTGCGTGACCGCTTCCTGATGATTTTCGGCGAAAAAATGGATCCAGCCGGCATCGCGGATGGTCATCACGTCCTGGGCGTCGTTCCAGATATTAATCGGCGCGGAAACGGCGCGGTTGGCGCAGGTGATAACGACCGGCAGGCGCATCCCGGCGATATTGAAAATTACTTCAGTCATCAATAATAATCCCTGCGAAGAAGTCGAGCTGTAGACGCGGACGCCGGTGGCCGAAGCGCCCAAGATAATAGACGCGGCGGCAAATTCGCTCTCCGCCCGGACATATTCGTAATCAGCTTCGCCCGCCTCGGCCCGCCTTGATGAGTCCGCGGCGAGGCAGGCGGAGCCTTGGCGAGACGGGCCATCTGCCTTGAAGCGCGCCAAATCTTCCACGATATGCGTCTGCGGCGTGATCGGATAAGCAGAAACGACGCTGGGTTTGATATTTTTTATGGTTAAGGCAATCGCGCGAGAGCCTTCCAATATTTGGGGTTTGTTTTTATTTTCAGGCATATTTATCAATTTTGAATTTTGAATTTTGAAATAGTTTTTTAATATCACAATTTTGAAAATTGCCTGCCTGCCGGTAGGCAGGGAAAATTGAATCATTATTTCAAAATTGAAAATTCAAAATTTAAAATTATTTTTTCTCAAGCTCCATCTTGATCACCTTGACCGGGCATTCGCTGGCGCAAACTCCGCAGCCTTTGCAGAAATCGTAATCGGTTTGCGGCTTGCCCACCGTAGCTTCAGCGGAGGCGGGCTTGGGTTTGCCTCCGGGTTGCTCGACCATGGTAATGCAATTTTCCGGGCAGACGCGGGCGCAGGTGGCGCAGGAAATGCAATGCTCCAAATCCGTCCGGGGGCGGAAAGTGCGCCAGCCGCCGGTCTTGTTGGTTATAGTTGAGCCTGGATTACAAGTAATATTTATCGGCATATTATTTTGGCTGGCGATATTGATGCATAACGCGTAACTCATAACGCGTAACGCCTTAGTCAAATCGTACGTGGTGTTATTAGAATTTGTGCGAATAAATAACTTGATATAAAAAGTTATTTAGAAGAACATTTTTATTTTCTCCCGTTACGCGTTATGCGCTATGCGTTACGCGGAATAGGCTTTCTCTATTGCTTCTATATTTTTTTTGACTATTTCTTCTCCCTTTTCGGCAAACTTTTCGCGGATCGCTTCGCGCAAGCCATTGATGCTGACCAAGTCGATGGCGCGCGCCAGCACGCCGAGAATGGTGGTGTTGGCCAGATTGCGCCCGAGTATTTCCATGGCGATTTTTGAGGCATCGACCGCGAAAATATCCGCCAACGGCACGGGTGATTTTTTCGGCCCATAAGTCAACTTAAGTTCGGCGGCGGACTGGGCGGTATTGACGATTATTTTTATTCCTTGGCCGCAATCCGAAGTCATATCGACTAAGCCGATCAAAGTCGGGTCGAGAATGATCAAAATATCCGGATGATAAACCTGCTCGCGGTTGCGAATGAATTTGTCGTCGATGCGGGCGAAGGCTTGAATGGGCGCGCCGGTCCGTTCCACGCCGAAAGAGGGGAAGGCCTGGGCCTGATGACCGTCGGCATAAGCGGCGATGGCGATTAATTCGGCGGCGGTGACGACTCCCTGCCCGCCTCTTCCATGAAGTCTAATCTGTTTCATGAATGTATATAATGCGAATACTACTAATTTTTCGCGAATACAGCGAATTATTTATCGAATAACGTCATAAAATTTGTTAAGTCATTTGTAGTATTCGCGAACAATTCGTAGCATTTGCATCGTGTATTTTATTTCAAAAATTGCTGAACGATTTCCTCGAAATTGGCTTCCGGAATTTCTCCGACAACTTTGTAGCCGTTGATGAAGAAAGTCGGCGTGCCGGAAACGCCCAGCGCTTGGCCGTCGGCATAATCGGCGCGGATAGCGGTCAGATATTTCCGGCTGTTGAAACAATTAGCGAAGATGGTTTTATTCGCTCCCACCGAAACGGCCAGATCGGGGAGCGTTGTCGTGGCGAACTGATCCTGCAGGGCGAATAATTTGTCATACATCGGCCAGAAAAATCCCTGTTCGCCGGCGCAGCGGGCGGCCATGGCCAAATCGAGCGAAGTATCGTGCAAAGGGAAATCTTTGAAAATCACTCGGACGGATTTTTGATATTTATAGCTTATTTCCCGGACGGCGGTATAATCGTCGCGGCAAAACGGACACTCGAAGTCGGCAAATTCCACGATAGTGACTTTCGGGGTTGTCGCGCCGAAAGAATAATCGGCCGGCCGGTTCGGCACGGTGAATTTTTGCGCCGGTTCGGCAGGTTTGCTTGGCGCGGTAAAATGCGCCACCAGCGCGCCCGCCAGTATTATCGCCGCCAAAACAATGATCGCGATAGTTTTTTTGCTCATCTTCTTCATTGCCGTCAGAAAAAAGATATATTATAATGTAAGTGGTTTTATTATATCATTTTAAATTTTTTATGGCGATAGCCGATCATGATTATTTGGAAGCCAAGGCTTTGAAGAAAGCCGCCAAACGGGAGAAGAAGAAAAAGCCGAAAATGCGGGTAAGCGGGGCGGGAGTTAAAATGTTGCAAATCTTGATTAACAAGCGGGAAGGGATTGGCCGGGAAAAAATAAAAAAGAAAAAATAAAAAAGAAAAAATATTTTTTAATTTTTATCTTTTCTCTTTTAATTGTTATGAAGCTGATTTCCTGGAACATCAACGGCATCCGCGCCGCGGTCAAAAAAGGTTTTGTCGATTTTTTGCAAACCGAAAAGCCGGATATTTTGTGCTTGCAGGAAATAAAAATTTCCGATTCATCGCGCAACGAAGAAGTTTTCGATTTTGCCGGTTATCGGGAATTCTGGCATTCGGCGGTCAAACCCGGTTATGCCGGAACGATGACTTTGGTGAAAGATGGCATCAAAGTTTTGGGCGAAGAGAAATTCATCGGCGATTCGGAAGGCCGCGTTCAGGTTTTAGAGTTCGCCAAATTTTATTTGTGCAATATATATTTCGTCAACGCCCAGCGCGGCTTGACCAGGCTGAAATTCAAGCTGGAGTGGGAAGACCGTCTTTTGAAATTTTTGAAAAAATTGGATAAGAAAAAACCGCTGGTGATTTGCGGCGATTTCAACGTCGCCCGCGAAGAAATCGATATTGCCCGGCCCAAGGAGAATCAAAAAAATGCCGGCTTTACGGCGGAAGAACGCGGCTGGATGAGTAAATTCCTCGCTGCCGGTTTCGTGGATGTTTTCCGGCAGCAGCATCCGGATAAAGTTCAATATACCTGGTGGCTTTACTATGCCAATGCCCGGGCGCGCAATATCGGTTGGCGTATTGACTATTTTTGCGTTTCGTGGTATCTTTTTAAGTTAGTAAAACGCTCTTTCATATTGGATCAAATTCAAGGATCGGATCATTGCCCCGTGGGAATAGAGTTTGAATAAGGAGGTTGTCATGTATCAAAGCAAATTAAGCGCGGCAATAAGGCCTCTTGGACTGATAGCGAAATTGATCGCCGCCATTGTGAAAAATATTTTTTGGGCGATAGATGTCGGAGCGAAAGAATCCGCCCGGCTATTGAAATTTTTTTCTTTCCGGCGCTTATTATCATTTTCCTGCTTTTTTGGGGCCGCCGCGGCTATCGGCGCTACAAAAAATTCGTTTGGCGATAAGCTGGAAGAAAAAATGATTTAAGGAAAAAAACAACGCGACGTTTTAAGTTTAACTTCAACAACGCGGAGGAAGAATGATTAAAATGTTCAAGAAGATCGGCGGAAAAATCGGCGCCGGAACGATTGGCGGACTGATAGTGAACGTCTTTGTCGCCGCCATCCTGGCGATATCCAGCGCTAAACCGGGAATTTTCTTGGCGGTTTATGTCCTGATCAGCGTAGTGGCTTTTTTTCTCGCCCTGTATCAATATGCAGAAAACAAACAAGGAGAGAAGAAAGCGCTTATCAGGGCGGAATAATTCCGCTCTGATATAGCGATACTCTGCGAGCGGCTGATGAAATATTCAGCCGTTTTTTTATTTGCTTTTTCGTCTAATTTACTATAAAATAATCACAATAGTCTTGAGAAAATGTTTTTGCGTTCCGCGGCCTTTAGATTTGTAGTTTGTAATACTAATCCGCTAATACATACTAAATATAACGAATAATTTTTTTAGCAGGCATTCGTTTGATTAGTATGCCTGCCTGCCGGTAGGCAGGTATTCGTATTTATTAGTATTACATTTAGTATTACGTTTATGGATAAATTCAATCATTTAGAGATAGAAAAAAAGTGGCATAAAATTTGGGGCGAGGAAAATCTTTACCGTACCGGCGAAGATAAGTCCAAACCGAAGTATTATGTTTTGGATATGTTCCCGTATCCGTCCGGAGCCGGTTTGCATGTCGGCCATCCGAAGGGTTATATTGCCACGGATATTTTAGCGCGGATGAAAATGATGCAGGGTTATAATGTTCTTCATCCAATGGGCTGGGACGCGTTCGGTTTGCCCGCGGAAAATTTTGCCCTGAAAAATAAAGTTCACCCTCGCGTGGCGACAGAAAAAAATATCGCCACTTTCAAAAATCAATTGGAAAAAATCGGCCTGACTTACGATTGGGAGCGGGAAATCAATACGACTGATCCGGAATATTATAAATGGACGCAATGGGCTTTTATCAAGATGTGGGAAAAAGGCTTGGCTTACGAATCAACCGAGCCGATCATCTGGTGCCCGACTTGCCAGACCGGATTAGCGATGGAAGATTTGGAAAACGGCAAATGCGAGCGCTGCGAATCCGAAGTCGTGCGCAAGCCAATGCGCCAATGGGTGATAAAAATTACCGCTTACGCTGAACGGCTGCTGGCCGATCTGGATAAATTGCCCGGCTGGGAAGATTCAATCAAAGAAATGCAGCGCAACTGGATCGGAAAAAGCGAAGGAGCGGAAATCAGATTCAAGATAAGAGATAAGAAAGAAGTGATAACCGTTTTTACGACCCGGCCAGATACGCTTTTCGGCTGCACTTATGTGGTTTTGGCACCGGAGAATCCGTTGATTGGAAATTGGAAATTGGAAATTGGAAATTGGTCGGAGGTTGAAAAGTATATTAATGAAGCGAAGAAGAAAACGGATTTGCAGCGGACGGATTTGAATAAAGATAAATCCGGCGTCAGGCTGGAAGGAATTATGGCGATCAATCCGGCCAACAACGAAGAAGTGCCGGTGTTTATCGCCGATTATGTCCTGCCGAATTACGGCACCGGCGCGATTATGGCCGTCCCGGCGCACGATGAGCGGGATTTTGAATTCGCGAAAAAATACAATGAGAAATTACAAATTACAAATGACAAATTAAAAATTAAAAGTGTTATCGATCCTGTAGAATTAGAAAATTTGGCACAATATAAAATTAAAGATAACGAAGGACGAGAAAAATTAATTTCAGAATTAGTTGTTTCCTATTACCCAGAAAAGGAAAATATTAAAGATGGCATTAAACAACTTTTAAATAAAGTTAAAAATGGTGAAATTGTTCATATTGGTGACGGTATTTTAATTAATTCTGATTTTCTAAACGGCTTGTCCACGGCGGAGGCGAAGAAGAAAATGATTGAGTGGCTGGAAAAAGAAGGAAAGGGCAAGCGAAAAATAAATTATAAATTGAATGACTGGGTTTTTTCCAGGCAGAGATATTGGGGCGAGCCGATTCCGATGGTGCATTGTCCTGTCTGCGGGACTGTTCCGGTGGCGGAAAAAGATTTGCCGGTAAGATTGCCCGAAGTTGAACATTATGAGCCGTCAGGCACTGGGGAGTCGCCGCTTGCCAATATTTCCGACTGGGTGAATACGACTTGCCCGGTTTGCGGCGGTCCGGCCAAAAGAGAAACCAATACTATGCCGCAATGGGCTGGTTCAAGCTGGTATTATTTGCGTTACATCGATCCAAAAAATTCACACGCCCTGGTTGATAAAGATAAAGAAAAATATTGGTCGCCGGTGGATTTTTACGTTGGCGGCGCCGAGCATGCCACGCGCCATTTAATTTACGCGCGCTTCTGGCATAAATTTTTGTTCGATATCGGCGCGGTAAATTATGAAGAGCCGTTCGCCAAATTCACTCATGTTGGTTTGATCATGGCCGAAGATGGCCGAAAGATGTCCAAGCGCTGGGGCAATGTCATCAATCCCGATGATATTATTGAAAAATTCGGCGCGGACGCGATGCGCGTTTATGAAATGTTCATGGGCCCCTTCACCCAATCCTGCGCTTGGAACACCAACGGCCTCGTCGGCGCGCGGAAATTTTTGGATAGAATTTGGACGATTTCAGGTAACATGAATCAGGTAACAGGTAGCAGTAATAAAGAAATTTTATCTTTACTTCATAAAACGATTAAAAAAGTTTCCGAAGATATCGCCGATTTTAAATTTAATACCTGCGTTTCGGCGATGATGATCTTATCTAATGCCATTGAAGAGCGGGGGATCAGCCAGGATGATTTTGCCAAATTCATCCAGATCCTCGCGCCGTTCGCGCCGCATTTGGCCGAAGAGATCTGGCGCGAAAAATTAGGCAATAAGAAAAGTATTTTTTCGTCAAACCCTCCCCGTCCGCGCGGCGCGGTCACCCCTCCCGAGGAGGGGACGAATATTTCGGGTTGGCCGAAATTCGATCCGGAATTGATCAAAGATGAAACGATAAATCTGATCGTACAGGTCAACGGCAAATTACGCGCGACTATTTCCGTCCCGGCCGATATTTCCGAAGCCGACGCTAAAAAGCTGGCGCAGGAAAACGAGAACGTCAAAAAATGGCTGGAAGGAAAAGAGATCGCGAAAATAATTTTTGTGCCGGGCAAATTATTGAATATCGTAGCTGAATGATTTTATAAGTTTTGGCCGGAGGATGGAAAAAATTTTGAATTTTGAAATAATTTTTTAATTAGCGAATTTTTTAAAATTAAAAATTTATTCATTATTTCAAAATTCAAAATTGAAAATTATTTAATATGGATTTATTGGAACGCACTAAAGAAATCTGCAAATTATACGATATCTGGCCTTCGCGCTCCAAGGGCCAGAATTTTTTAATCGAAGAAACCGTTTATGATAAAATTATCGCGGCCGCGGATTTGCGTAAAACCGACACGGTTCTGGAGGTCGGCCCGGGTTTGGGGTTTCTCACCGCCAAACTCGCCAAAGCCGCCGGAAAAGTCATTGCCGTGGAATTGGATAAAAAACTTTTTGATTTTTTGGCGGACGGCTTGAATTTTTCCGAGTTAAATAATTTAGAATTACTAAATGATGATATTTTAAAATTAAAAAATTCCGATATTGTTTCCCCTCGGCCTGAGCTCGGGACGAAGGCAAAATTGAAAATTGAAAATTCCTGCCTGCCGGACAGGCAGGTAAAATTCAAGATTGTCGCCAACCTTCCTTATAATATAACATCAATATT
>DATJQC010000024.1:0-10406 GCA_035506055.1 Candidatus Nanoarchaeia archaeon
GGGAAATGGGAGTTTAGAAAATTAGAGCATGGGAACATTGAAGCATATGAACATGGATATTAGCAGTCTGCTTAAATGCTCTTATGTTTTAATGTTCTACTGACTTATGGATTTTCAGCACACGCCGGTAATGCTTAAAGAAGTTTTGGAATATTTGCGGCCGAAATCCGGCGGATATTTCATCGATGGCACGTTGGGCGGCGGGGGATATACTTCGGCCTTGGCGCAAGTTGCCGGCGCGAGTGGAAAAGTTTTGGCGATCGATCTGGATAAACAAGCGATCGCCAATACCGCTGAAAAAAAGTTAGCAAACGTAATTTTAGTTAACGATAATTTTGCCAATTTAGCGGAGATCATTGCCGCTAAATTCGAGGCGGGAAGATTGTTCGACGGTTTTGTCCTTGATTTGGGCCTTTCATCTTTCCAGCTGGCCGATATCCGCCGCGGTTTCTCTTTCCGCGAAGACAGTCCGCTTGATATGTCGTTCGGTTCCAGCGGCGATAACCAGCGCGCCAAAGAGATCGTCAATAGTTATCGCGAAGAAGATCTGGCTAAGATATTTTTTCAATACGGCGAAGAAAAACACGCTCGGCGGATCGCCAAGGGAATTGTCGAACGGCGCAAGTTAAAGCGAATCGAAACGACCGGCGATTTGGTCGAAATAATAAAAAAGGCGATTCCCCGGCGGCTGTGGAGCGAAAAAATCCATCCGGCGACCAAAACTTTCCAGGCGCTGCGTCTGGCGGTTAATCGGGAATTGGAAAATCTGGAAAAAGTTCTGCCGCAAGCCGTCACCGCGCTAAAAAGCGGCGGACGAATAGCCATTATTTCTTTTCATAGCCTGGAAGACCGGATCGTCAAGGATTTTTTCAAAATCGAAAGCCGCGCCTGTCTCTGTCCGCCGGAAATTCCGCTTTGCCGCTGCGGGCATTCAGCCTTGCTTAAAATTGTCACTAAGAAACCGCTGACGCCGACCGAAGAAGAAATAAAAATCAATCCCCGCGGCCGCAGCGCGAAAATGCGCGTAGCGGAAAAGATATAAAATATGAAACATAATGCGAATACAACGAATTGTTCGCGAATACTACGAACGGACTTAACGAATTTATGTCAGAAAATTCGATAAATAATTTGCTGTATTCGCGGAAAATTTGCCTGCCTGCCGGTAGGCAGGTAGTATTCGCATCAGATATGCCTACAGAATGATTAATCAAAATAGCTTAAAATAAAAATTAAAATAAAAATAACATGACACAAAAATACGAGGGGGTTTATTCCCAAAAAATCGAGAAAAATCGCGCCGCCTGGCTGAATATCCGGACGCTTAATCTCGCGCTGGTCGCCGTGATCGTCGCCGGCGGATTGTATTATGTTACCGGCATTAATGATTTGGTGGTTAAGGGATTTATTCTGCAGCAATTGAAAACCAAAGTCGCTTTGTTGAGCGAGGAAAATCAAAATCTGAATGTTGCCACGGCCTCCTTGAAGTCTTATGGCAATTTAGCCAAAAGAGTCGCTGATTTGAAAATGGTTCCGGTGGATAATGTTGATTATCTTAAAGTCGATGCCGGAGTGGCGATGGCGAGATAGATTAGAAAATTTGCGATTTGAGATTTGACTCATTATTTTTTGGGAAAACAGATTGATTTAAATTCGTATATTAGTAAATATTCGTAGTTCGTAGAGCCTTTAATATCTATACGAACTACGAATATTTACGAATATACGAACAGGATATTCCGATTTTCGAATTATCAAATTTGATGAATTATCATCGCGGGAACAAATCTAATGTCACTCACAATAATCGCATTAATATTTTAATCGCGATTGTTTTTTTATTCGGCTTGCTGATCATTGGCCGGCTTTTTGTCTTGCAAGTGCTGCGGCACGGATTTTATCTAACCGAAGCGAATAATCAGCAGCAGACGGAAACCACGCTCATTCCCGATCGGGGCAAAATTTATCTGGCCGATGATCAGGGCGGCGCGGGCGGCGAAACGCTTTATCCTTTGGCGACCAACCGGCAATTCGCGCTGCTTTACGCGATTCCTTGCGATATCAAGAACCAGGCGGAAGCGCAGGATATCGCCGGCAAATTATTTTTTGTTTTCGATCAGGCGGCGGCCGATCAACAAGTCGATGACGGTTTCGCCCAGAGCGATCAGGCTGAATTGGCCGCCGAATTGGCGCCCACGGCCGGCTTGCCCGCCGCCGAAAAGAAAACCCAGACTGATCAGATTACTCACGATTATAATTTGCTTCATTCCGATAAGACTTGGGTGGAACTGCGGGCCAAAAAACGCGAAGAAGCGATCGATAATATCAAACAGACCAAAATCGCCGCCTATCTGGAAATCCTGGGCCGCCGCGATTCGCGGTACGCGCCCTTGGAAAAAAAAGTCAGCCTCGATGATTTGGCCAGATTTTATTCTTTATTTCCCGATCCGGACGGCCAGCAGATCAGTTATGATAAATTAACGGTTAAAAATGGCAAGGTCTACGAAGAGCTCCCTGGTAATGGCGAAAGAGAAATCCATCCTGACGGCATTTATCATTCGCCGCAGTCGTTCCGCTATTATCCGGAAAACGACGTCGCTTCCCAGCTTTTGGGTTTTGTGCGCTCGGATAATGATATCATGACCGGCAATTACGGGTTGGAAGGTTTTTTCGATAAGGAATTATCCGGAACGGCCGGCTATTTGAAATCAGATATCAGCGCCGGATCGAATGTCAACATCCTTAACGGCCAGCAATATGTCAAGCCGAAAAACGGCAGCGATCTGATTTTGACTATCAACCGGTCGATCGAATTTTACGCTTGCGAGCAGTTGAAGGAAGCGGCGCGGCTTCATAAATCTGATTCAGCCAGTCTGGTTGCCGTCGATCCGAAAACCGGCGCGATCATCGCGATGTGTTCCTGGCCGGATTTTGATCCGAATAATTATCAGAATGAAACCGATCTTGCCGTGTTCAACGATCCGGTGGTTTTTCAGCAGTACGAACCCGGGTCGGTTTTTAAAGCGGTAACCATGGCCGCGGCGCTTAATGAAGGAAAAGTTACTCCTGATACTACTTATGAAGATAAAGGTTTTGTCATGGAAAAAGGCTGGAAGCAGCCGATCAAGAATGCCGAGGCCGGAGCTCACGGCGTGGTCACGATGACTTATGTTCTGGAAGAATCGCTGAACACCGGCGCGATTTTCGCCATGCAGCAGATCGGCGCGCCGACCTTTGCCAAATACGTTCAGGCCTTCGGCTTCGGCGTCCGCAGCGGCGTGGAATTGGAATCGGAAAGTTCCGGCAATATCAATAATCTTCTGGTGAAAAGAATCAATGATCTGGACGCGGACACGGCATCTTTCGGACAAGGCATTTCGGTCACGCCTTTGCAGATGCTGATGGCTTACGCGGCGATCGCCAACGGCGGCACGTTGATGAAACCGTTCGTTGTCAAAGATATCGTCGATGATTCGGGGAATCATTCGGAAACCAAACCGGAAATCGTCCGGCAGGTAATCTCTGATAAAGCGGCCAATCTGCTGGTCGGCATGCTTATTTCCGATGTGGAAAGCGGCAACTCGCAGAAAACCAAAATACCCGGATATTATGTGGCGGGCAAAACCGGCACGGCGCAGATACCTGAAAAAGGCGGTTATAGCGAGGCGACGATCCACACCTTCATCGGCTTTGCTCCGGCCGATAATCCCAAATTCGTCATGCTGGTAAAATTTGATAATCCCAAAGATTTCCCGTATGCTGACTATACGGCCACGCCGCTGTTCAAGACCGTCGCGGATTTTATGCTGCAATATTATCAAGTGGCGAAAGAAAGATAGCAGGTAGCAGGTAGCATGATGCATGTTACCTGCTACATGATTAATTTTATGTTTAAAAAAATAATAATTTTCAAGTTAAAGTTTCTGGCTAAAGCGATTTTGGCTAAATACCGGCCCAAGGTCGTCGGCATCACCGGCTCGGTGGGTAAGACCAGCGCCAAGGAGGCGGTGCTTTGCGTATTGGAAAATAAATTTCGCGTTCGCGGAAGTATTAAAAATTATAATAATGAATTCGGCTTGCCGCTTTCGATCATCGGCGCCGAATCTCCGGGGAAGAATCCGCTTGGTTGGCTGGCGGTTTTCTGCAAGGCCGGCCGGTTGATTTTGTTTGCCGACCGGAATTATCCGGAAATATTGATTTTGGAAATGGGCGTCGATAAGGCGGGCGATATGGATTATCTCAACAGCATTGTCCGCTGCGATATCGGCGTGATTACCGCCATCGGCGAAGCCCATTTGGAAAGTTTCGGCTCGCTCGACAAGATCCAGAAAGAGAAGGGAAAAATTTTGGAAAATCTGGCCAAAAACGGCTGGGCGATCTTGAATTATGACGATGAAAAGACGCGCGAATTGGCGGTTAATCGGAAAAATAGGATATTGACTTACGGCTTCAATGAACGCGCTCAGGTGATCGCTTCCAATCTGCGATTCAAGTTCGAAGAATCGAAAAATTTGGACAGTTTGCTGGGCATAACTTTTAAGGCGAGTTTCGAGGGATCGATGGTGCCGGTGGTTTTGCCGGCGGTCATCGGCCTGTCAGCGGCCTATGCCGCTCTGGCGGCAATCGCCGTCGGCGTTGCTTTGCAAATGAATCTGGTGGAAATTGCCGCCGCGTTGCAGAATTTTATTTCGCCCAAAGGCCGGATGAAATTGATCGCCGGCATCAAGCATACGTTATTGATCGACGACAGTTACAATGCTTCGCCCCAATCGTCGTTGGCCGCGATTGATTTTATCGGCCGCATCCAAACCGAAAAATCTTTCCGCAAGATTGCCGTTTTCGGCGATATGCTCGAGCTGGGCGCCTTTAGCGAAGAGGGGCACCGCCAAGTCGGACAGGCGTTGGCCAGGGCGAACTTTGATTTGCTGATCACTGTCGGCGAACGCTCGCGCGGAATCGGACGCGGGGCGCGGGACGCCGGAATGTCGTCAGAGTCGATTTTTAATTTTTCACATAACCACGAAGCCGGTTTATTCCTTCAGGATCGGTTGCGGGAAGGCGATTTAATTCTCATCAAGGGGTCGCAAGGCGCCCGGATGGAGCAGGTAGCCAAAGAATTGATGGCTGATCCGCTTTTGGCCGGCGAACTGCTGGTTCGCCAAGGAGCGGAATGGATAGGCAGATAGCATGTAGCAAGTAACAGGTAACATAAACACATTGGTGTTGATTTTTCGTGATGCTTGTTGCATGATACTTGTTACCTGCTACCTGTTATCGGTCACAAAATTAATTCTAAGCCGTTAATCCATATGAACGAAGAAAAAGATGAATTCAGCCCGGGCGAATTGATGCGGCGGGCGATTGCCGGCGATCACGAGGCCTTTGGCATAATTTATAATGCTTATTTCAGCCAAATTTACCGTTACGTTTATTTCCGGGTGCGGGACAAATCAGCGGCGGAAGATATCGTCCAGTCGGTTTTTTTGAAAGTATTCGCCAAATTACCTTCTTACGAAGAGCGCGCCCGGCCGCCCTTGGCGTATCTTTTTACTGTGGCGCGGAATAAGATCATCGATCATTGGCGGAAGAATAAGCCGATTGAATTGGCCGGAGATAATGATTTTAATGGAATTCCCGATCCGGCCGAAACCGCCGAAGAAACAGTGTCGCGCGCCGTGGCGATGGAAAAAATCAGCCGGGCGCTGGAAGATATTTCGGCTGATCAGCGCGAAGTCATCATCCTGAAATTTTTGAACGAATTGTCTTATCGGGAAATTGCCGAAATTTCGGGCAAGAATGAAACGGCGGTAAGGAAATTAGCCAGCCGCGGATTAAAAAAATTGCGTCAATATTTTAAGCAAAAAAATATCCAAGAGCCATGAACGATCAGCAATGGGAAAAATTTATTTCCGAACAGCTCGGCGCGGCGGGAAAAAATATCCAGCCGCCGCGCGAACTGTTGGTCAAAATTATCAGCGCGGTCAATGCCCCGGCGGATTTAAAATCGGCTCGGCCGGTTGACCGCGAAAATCGGCTATCGCTTTTTAATTTCATTTCGCCGGGGAAGATATTCTTTTCCGCCGCGGCGATTACGGCTTTGATCGTAATTTTTTTATCTTTTCCTTTTAGTTTGAAAAATGTTCGTCAAGCCGCGGTTATCGGTCCGATGGCTGTTCCGTCTTCGCCGGCGGAATCATCGGCCAACGTCGCGGTTCAAAATAATTATAATAATCCGCCGCTAACAACCGACGATGTTGACGCGGCATCAACCGCCATTTTAGCTTCGGCCGATGACGAGGATTCAACGTTTGACAATAACGTTGACGAGGAATCGTTATCCGCTGAAGATAATGCGGCGATTGATAATCTGATTCAAAATTATGATCAAGAATAATTTTAAAACGGTCTTGCCGGTTATGGCCTCCCTGCTGTTGGGGACGGTTCTGCTGTCGCCGGCAGTTTTTGCCGACACTGCCGCTGTCACGCCCGCCACTGCTCCGGCGGCAATTATCTCGGCGCCGCTTAAGTCATGCAACATTTATTCCAGCCGAGCGGCCAAGGCGGCGCAAAATACCGCCGATCGCCAAGTCAAGATCGATACGCGGCGCGCCAATCAATTGTCTAAGCTCAACATCAATCGCGCTGCCAATGATAAAAAATTAGCCGACAGCCGCCTGAACGCCGATCAGAAACGGGCTGGCGCGATCGCCAAATTGGAAGGCAAAGCGACTACGGATGCTGAAAAGGCCGCGATCACCGCTTTTCAAACTTCAGTTACCCAAGCCGTGGCCGCTCGCCGCGCCGCGATCGATGCCGCTATTGCCGCTTACCGCTCCGGTCTTGACCAAGCCTTGGCCAGTCGAACCTCGACCGTTGGTCAGACGACGACCGATTATCGGAACGCGGCGCAGGCCGCTTATGCCAAGGCGTTTTCCGATTGCGCGGCCAATGTTGACAAGAAAACCGTCCGCGCTAATTTGAATGCCGCGCTCAAGGCGGCTCGCGCCGCCTTCGCCGCCAACCGCCAGACCATCGCCAAATTGCAGGTCAGTATTTCTCCGCTGGCTAAGACTCGCCAACAGGCAATTGCCGCCGCCGAGGCCGCTTTTAAAACGGCGGTAAGCAGCGCCAGAACTGCTCTGATGGCAGCTTTCCCGGCCAAGACAATCACGACAAAATAATCATCATTTAGAATAAATACTCGCAAAAGTGGTCGGCAAAACGACCTCTTTTGCTATTTGGCAGGTAATAGGTATCAGATAGCATGATATTTGTTACCTGACGCGTGCCGCCTAATTTCCGTCTGGATTTTATTTTTTGCTTATGTTAATATAATTTTATTAATATTGACAATCGATTAGGCTAATAATCATGCGCGGAATAATTCTTTCCGGCGGCTTGGGAACGCGATTGCGGCCGCTGACCAATATCACCAGCAAACAATTATTACCGGTCTATAATCGGCCGATGATTTATTATCCGCTGAACACCTTGCTTAAAGCCGGTATCCGGGAAATTTTGATCATCGTGGCGCCCGAACATGCCGGCGATTATTCCAATTTGCTCGGTTCGGGAAAAGAGTTCGGCGCCAAGTTCACTTATGAAATACAGGACGAGCCCAAGGGCCTGGCCGACGCGCTGATCATCGGCGAAAATTTTATCGATCAGGAAAATATCGCGCTGATTTTAGGCGATAATATTTTTGAAGATGATTTTACCGCCGAAATAAAAAATTTCCGGCAAGGCGGAAAGATTTTCGCCAAACAAGTCAAAGATCCGGCGCGGTTCGGCGTGGTTGATTTTTCCGGAAACAAAGCTGAACGGATCGTGGAAAAACCAAGAGAGTTCATCAGCGATTACGCGGTTACCGGATTGTATCTTTATGATTGCCGCGCCGTCGCCGTCGCCAAATCGCTCAAGCCGTCCGGCCGCGGCGAGCTGGAAATCACCGATGTGAATAATTGGTATTTGGCAAAGGGCGAATTGGAAGTCGCCAAGATCAGCGGCGCCTGGCTCGATGCCGGGACTTTCGACAGCCTGCTGGAAGCGCAGAATCTGGCCAAAGAAAAATTAGCGGACAAGATGGTAATATAGTAGCAGGTAATATGTAGCATGTAACATGCATTTTGAAAATATCTGCTACATGCTATATGCTACATGATATAAAATGGAATTAGCTGATAGAAAAATAAAAATTGTTATCGGTTTTATCATTTTTGGGAATGCCACGGCAAAATATCTGCCGTTTTTTTTGCCGAGCTTGAAAAATCAAACTTCCCGGGATTTTAAAATAATCGTTTTTAATAATGGCGAGCGCGAAGACGAGAATGTGAAATATCTGCGGACCAATTTTCCGGAAATAGAAATAATCGGCGGGGGAGCCAATTTGGGATTTGCGGCGGCGTATAACCAGATGATCGCCCGAGCCCATGATGAACGAGCCGATTATTTTTTAATGACCAATCCGGATATTATTTTTGAGCCTGATGTTTTGGGAAAATTATTATCAAGGCTGGAGGCCGATCAAGCTCTCGGTTCGGTTTGCCCGAAAATTTTAAAATGGAATTTCGCCGAGAATGAAAAAACTCAAGTGGTGGATTCTTACGGCCTCGGCTTGAAAAGCGGCTTAAGATTTTTCGATGTCGGCCAGGGGAAAAAGGATAATCAGAGATTCCGCTTGGCTCGGATTATCGGTCCGTCCGGCGCCTGCGGTTTATTCCGCTTGTCGGCCCTGGAAAAAATAAAAGAAAACGGAAAATATCTGGACGAGCGGATGTTCATGTATAAGGAAGATTGCGATTTGGATTACCGGCTTTATCTGTTCCATCAGAAATCAGCCGGCGTGCCCGAGGCGGTCGTTTATCATGATCGCACCGCGGCCGGAACGGGCGGCGGCGATTTGGCGGCGATCGCGGCGCGGAAAAATAAAAGCCGCGCGGTGAAGCGCCAATCGCTGCTTAATCAGCAGCTGATATTCCGTAAATATTGGCATTTGCAGGATTATTTTTCGCGCCTGAATATTGTTATATATTTAATCAAATCATTTTTTTTCAGTTTGTTTTTCGAGCAATATTTATTGGCAGATGTCTTGACAATCATGGCAAATAAGGCTAAAATCGATTAAGGCAATTATCGTTCTTTATATTTACGCATTTAAACCTTAACCGGAAAGAGGTTTAACCTTGACGTTTCCCACTGTTAACCAGAGACGCAACGATTCTCGAGGAAGAAAACATCGGCAGCGTAATAAAATTATCGTGACGAGCCGTCAGAACAGGGGACTGCCGCCGCGCGAGGCGCCCACGGCGGGAAAAATCAAGCAAACGCCGGAGTTTTATTTCGGTCCCCGTTTTGTCGAGCAATAAATAAAATGTTGTCAAGTTCGGTGCCGCGGCAGGAGCAATGCCGCGGCTTTTTTATTCAATTCCCCGGGGAAAGGTTTTGAGCATGGGCCAGGGTGTTGACTTTTTGGCGGAATTTATTATAATACTATTAAAGCCTTGAAAGGCCGTTTTTATTTAATAAGATTATTATATTTATGGCTAAAATTGCCGTGATCAAGACTGGCGGAAAACAATACAAAGTTATTGCTGGTCAGTTGCTAAACATTGAAAAATTAGAAAATAAGCAGGGCGATAAGGTTAAATTCGAAACTTTATTGATTGCCGATGAAAAGGATTGCGAGATCGGCAAGCCGTTTTTGGGCGAGAAAGTCGAAGGCGAAGTCATCGAACAGGGCCGCCATGACAAGATTTCCGTGGTCAAGTTCAAAAGCAAGACCCGCTACACCAGGAACCGCGGCCATCGCCAGCCGTTCACCAAGATCAAAATTACTTCCATTGCTTAAGATAAAAGTCCGCCAAATTTAGGCGGTCTTTTAAAATTAGCGCAATTTGTCAATTTTTATTTTTAGTGATAGAATATGTTTATAATTTTTTATTTTAATTTTTTATGAGGGGAAAAACAAAAAATAAAAAAGAATTGACGCTTAACGACTTGGCTGGCTCTATTTCTGACCTGGCCGGGGCCGTTAAGATCGGGTTTGATGGCGTCGACAAGAGATTTGACGGCGTAGAAAGCAGACTGGACGGAGTTGAAAGCAGACTGGACGGAGTTGAAGACCGTTTGGCTAAGAATGAAGATGGCTTGCATGATCTGCGGAAGCAGGTTGGCAATCTATCCAGCGAGGTCAATAAGTTAAAAGTCGGACAGGAAGAATTGAAAGATATCATCTCCGGAGTTTATCACGTGGAAATAAGAGATTTAAAAAGCCGAGTCGAGGTTTTGGAAAAGAAAGCCGGGATTTAGCGGATTATTAAATTTTTTGACATAAAAAATCGCCAGTTGCGCTGGCGTTTTTTTATTGGAAATCAGTGTTGTTCGTTGTGCGGCAATTTAAATCTCAT
>DATJQC010000025.1:0-9662 GCA_035506055.1 Candidatus Nanoarchaeia archaeon
AACGGCGCGGGCAAAACTTCGACAATGAAAATCATTACTTCTTTTTGGCGGCCGACTTCGGGCTCGATTATGATTGACGGGATCGACGCGGTTAGTGATTCGCTAAAAACCCGGGCAAAAATCGGATACCTCCCGGAGACCGTCCCGCTCTATGAGGATATGAAAGTGCGCGAGTATTTGAAATTTGTCGCCGAAATGCGCGGATTCTCCGGTGAAAAATTAAAAGCGCGGATTGCCGAATCGGCTCAATCTTGCGGCGTGACCAACGTGATGGATAAATTGATCGATGAATTATCCAAGGGGTATCGGCAAAGAGTCGGGTTGGCCCAGGCGATTATGGGCAATCCGGATGTTTTGATTCTGGACGAGCCGACCACCGGTCTGGATCCGAATCAGATCATGGAAATCCGCGAGTTGATTAAAAAGATCGGCAAAGAGAAGACCGTGATTTTTTCCACGCATATTTTAGGAGAAGTGAGCGCGGTCTGCGATCGCGTCATCATTATTAATAACGGCAAGATCGTCGGCGAGGGCAGCCCGGCCGAATTGGTTAATCAGACTAAAGCCAAAGAAATTATTAAATTGAAAGTTGAGGGCGTTGAAGCGAAAGTTTTGGCGTTGTTAAATAAAACCGCGGGCGTGATCAAGGCGGCCGCCGTCGATCGCGAAGGCAGCGCGATCCTTTATGAAGTCGAAACCGAAGCCGGACACGATGCTCGCGCGGCCTTGAACCGCGCATTGATCGTCGGCGGTTTTAATGTTTTGGAAATCGCCAAGCATCAGGCTTCGCTGGAAGACGCGTTCAGGGAGCTGACGAAATAAACATGTCATCCCCGCGAAGGCGGGGATCCAGAAAAATCACTTCATAATAATCAACTGGATTCCCGCCTTCGCGGGAATGACAAAATATATATGAATAAGAATCAATACTTTAAGACAATTTGGACACTCTTCAAAAAGGAGCTGATGTCCTACTTCAATTCCCCAATCGCCTACATATTTATCGCGGTATTTTTGGTGGCCGGCAACTGGCTTTTTTTCCAGAATTTTTTTATCTACCAGCAGGCGACCATGCGCGAATATTTCGCGCTGCTGCCCTGGATTTTTCTCTTTCTTTCGCCGGCCGTGACGATGCGGCTGTGGTCGGAGGAAAAGAAATCCGGCACGATCGAATTTTTATTGACTCTGCCGATTACCACCTGGCAGGCTGTGCTCGCTAAATTTTTCGGCGCGCTCGCTTTTATGATGATCGCCCTGGCTTTGACTTTTACCATCCCCGTGACTATTTCTTTTTTGGGCCAGATGGATTTTGGCCCGCTTTGGGGCAGCTATCTTGGTTCGATATTTTTGGCCGGCGCTTATTTGTCGCTCGGTCTTTTTATGTCAGCGCTCACCAAAAATCAGATTATCGCTTTCGTGCTCGGCCTGGTCGCCTGTTTCGCCGCGCTGATCATCGGCTCCAGTTTTGTGCTGATGGCGGCGCCGAGCGCGATTGCCGCCCTGTTCGCCTTCCTGGGTTTGGGCACGCATTTTGACAGCATCGCCCGCGGCGTGATCGACTCGCAAGACATCGTTTATTATTTGACTTTTATTTTTTTATTTCTCTGGCTCAACGCGCAAGTTATTCAAAAAAGAGCCTGGCGATAAAATATAACGCTAATACCGCAAATTTTAAGCGAATACCACGAATATTAATTTCTGAATTTTTATTAAACCGTTCGTTGTATTCGCAGATAATTCGCAGTATTCGCGTTAAGGGCAAAATTTTTTCATATGGATAAACTAAAAAAAATATTAGCCAAGATAAAATCTTGGAAGCTGCCAAAGGGCGGCGATAATTTTATCACGATTATTATCATCATCGGCTTGCTTTTGGCGGTGAATTTTATTTTCAGCCAGATCCATTTCCGCTGGGACCTTACCGCTAACGGCGATTATTCGCTTGCCGCGGCGAGTAAAAAAACGGCCGCCGCTTTGCCCGACGTGGTCAACATCAAAACTTATTTCAGCAAGAATCTGCCGGCGCAGTATCTTGATTTGCAGCAGCAGGTCGGCGATCTGCTTGATGAATATGCCAGTTATTCCAACGGCAAGATCAAGGTGCGGCAGATTGATCCGGCGACTTTGAAGGACGCGCAGAATGAATTGGCGGCTAAAGGAATTCCGACTTTGCAGTTCAACGTGCTGCGCAATGATTCTTATCAGGTGGTTAACGGTTATCTGGGCATTGCTTTGCAATATGGCGACAAGAGCGAGGTGATTCCGGTGGTGAGCGATACCTCGAATTTGGAATATCAGGTTACCTCTGATCTGAAAAAATTGACGGGAAAAAATTTACCGGTCATCGGTTTGGTAACCAGCAACAAGACGGTCCCGGCTACCGGCGACCCCAATTCCGGCGACACGTTAATGACCCAGTCATACGCCAAGCTTACCGATCTTTACCAGGTCAAGAATATCGATTTAAGCAAGGACGCGCTTACCGACGATATCACCGCTTTGCTGATCGTCGGCCCGAAAGATAAATTCACCGATGATGAATTGAAAAAGATCGACGCCTTCGTGATGAAAGGCAAATCGCTGATCCTCCTGGTCGATGGCGTCAATGTCGCCAAGGGATTGAGCGCTGCCAAAAACGATCTGGGTCTGGATAAATTGCTCGGCGCTTATGGTTTGAAAGTGAATACGGATTTGATCACTGACACTTCCAACGGCCGCGCTTCATTTTCTTCCAACAACGGTTCCTATACCATGTCGTATATGATCAATTATCCGCTCTGGCCGAAAATTTTACCGAACAATATGGATAAGACCAATGTCATCGTGGCTAACCTGCAAAGTTTGATCTTCCCCTGGGCTTCCAGCATTGCCGTGACGCCGAAAGACGGTGAAAATGTCGTTTATCTGGCCAAATCATCCGGCGACGCTCGCGAAGAAACCGATAATTTCGCGCTTGATCCGCAAGCGGCCGGAAATGTCGGCGGCCAGGTGCGACAATATAATTTCGCCGTTTATGTTTCGGGAAAATTGATGAGCGCCTTCGGTACAGGCTCGACTGATAAAGCCAGAATTGCCGTGGTGGGCGACAGCGATTTTGCCACGGATAATTTCACCGGCCAGGGTTCGGACAATCTGCTTTTCTTCCAGAACCTGGTCGATGGTCTGTCGCTTGACAGCGATTTGATCAATATCCGCGCCAAGACCGCCACCGAACGGCCGATAACTTTGCCCTCGACCGCCGCCAAAGAAACGATGAGATATTTGAACATCTTCGGAGTTACCGCGGCGGTATTGATATTCGGCGTGTTGAGATATTTTTGGCGGCGGAGAAATAAAAAGCAGGTAACAAGTAGCATGTAGCATGTAACAAGGAGGGCATGGAAAACTATTGTAAAATTTTAAAGTTAAAAATGGATGATTAAGTCCACCTGGTTTATTTATTAACCAAGAATTTTCCCCGAGAAGAGCTTTACGGAGTTACCTCGCAATTAAGAAGAGCCGCGCTTTCAGTCATCTTGAATTATGTTGAAGGTTTTGCCAGAAGAACGGGCGATAATTGCCTTACTTATAAACATTTTTTAAACATTTCTTACGGATCATTGAAGGAGTCGCAGTATTTAATCGAATTTTCTTTTAGAGAAAAATATTTGAACAATGAGGGGTATATGAAATTATTAAAAATGGCGGATGAAATCGGCGCCATGTTGTATAAAATAAAATAATCAGTGTGTCGTGCCACATGTTATATGTTACATGCTGCATGTTACCTGCTACCTGACTCATGTCTAAAAAAAATATAATCTTGGGAATAATTTTGATAGTTTTGGCGGTGTTTGCCTGGCTCTGGAGCGGACCGCTGAAGGATTGGCAAAAAAATAACGGCCAGGAAAAGAATTTTTTGGCGGCGGTTGATCCGGCCAAGATCGACAAGATAACGATCAATAAAGCCGGACAGACGACCGAGCTGGATAAATCCGGCGACAGCTGGACGCTTTCCGGCATGAAAAATTTCCATATCGATCCGACCGCGGCCGGGGCCTTGAATTCGGTTTTGAATGAGATCGGAACTTTGCCGATTGAAACGGCCAGCGCCAATGCCCAAAACAAAAGTTTATTCGGCACCGACGACCGGGGTTTGAAAGTCGAAATCAAACAGGGCGCCGCGACATTTGATTTTATCGCGGGTAAGAGCTCCGCGGATGGCGCGGCCACCTATCTCGCGCCGCCGGATTCCGATAAGACTTATCAGATTGCCCTGGATTTGAACGGCATTTTCGGGCGCGACGAATGGCGCGACTCGCAGATTTTCTCTTTCGCGCCGGAGCGCGCCGAAAAAATCCGTTTCCAATACCCCGCCAGCCAGTTTATCGTCTCCAGGGTGAATAATGTTTGGGCCGGAAGCGCGCCTTATAAATTTTCAGTCAGCGCCGATAAGATCAGCGGCGTGTTAAGCGTTTTGCAAAATCTTACGGCGGTCAAAATTCCCGCCCAGATTTTCACGGGCACCGGCCTGGAAAAGCACAGCGTCATCGTCCAAGTTACCGGCGAAGGTATTGATAATACGATTATGATCGGCGATTGCATTAAAGATAATCTCTGCTATGCCAAAACCGCGGCCAGCGACAATATCTATCTCATTTCCAAATCTGACCGCGACGCGCTGAATAAGAAAATTACCGATTTGAAATAATCATCACTCAAGCAAGGAGGGATCAATGAGTACAATGGCAAGAAACGCTCTTTTTGAACAGGGAAGCCGGCTCTACAAAAAAGCGAAATATTCCGAAGCTTTAGAGTGTTTCGGCCGCTTAGCCGATCTTGACCCTAACGATCCGCGAGTGCATAATTTTATCGGAGTAATATTATTGTGTACGGGACAATTCCAGAAGGCTTTGTTCCATTTTTCCCACGCGGAAGATTTATTAACTGTGGCGTACTATGATGAGAAAAGAAAAAACGACCTTAGATTAATTTTCGGATTCAACCGCGCCTTTGCTTATCACAATCTTGGCGAGTACAAAAAGTCGAACGAAATATTCATCGAATTATTGCCGCAAGTCATCGAGGTAGAGTAACGGTTTGCAACGCCCGACATTCAGTCGGGCTTTTTTATGTGTTGTAATGTTTGATTAGCGATAGCTAAAAAAACGGCTAACCAATTTGATCAGCCGTTTTATTTATTTAGCCAATTTTTTGATCTTCGTTGTCGATGAAAGCCGATGGCGAAGCGATGCGCTTCATCTCTGACTCTTTTGATGACATGAAGCGAAGGCGAGGCGAGCGGTAAAAGCAGAGCGGTTTTCATTCCCGGGAAGAAAATTTTATCCGGCGCATGAGCAGAACGCAAACCTTCGCCTTTGGAAATAGCGATGATGGGGATATTTAATTTAAATTTTTTTAAAATCGATAAACAAGCATTAAGTTGGCCTTTGCCGCCATCGACGATTATTAAATCAGGCATGGGCCAGTCATTATAGAAACGGCGCTCTAAAACTTCTTTCAACATTCCGGTGTCTCCCCCCTCCTTTCCAAGGAAGGGCTGGGGGGTGGTTTTGTCCGCCGTTCCGCGGATGGTGAACTTCCGATATTCATTTTTATCCGGCTCGCCATCGGCGAAAACCACCATCGAACCGACGGACTCTTTGCCGAAAATATTGGAAATATCATAGCCTTCGATCCGGCGCGGCACTTTCGGCAGATTCAAAGTCTTGGCCAATTCGATCACGTCAGCGGCGTATTTTTCGCCGACGGTTAAGATTCGCGAGTTGGCCAAAACTTTTTTTAGATTGAATAAGCGATAATTCAGGATGTTCAATTTATTTTCTTCCTTGGAAAATTCCCCTCTTGAGAGGGGTGGCTCGCGCCGCGCGAGACGGGGTGTGTTACGGCCGGATTTTCCGACAATTATTTTTTTTAAATTTTGAATTTCCGCTTTCAAATCCCGCTCGACTTCCTTCCTTTTTCCCTGCAAAAATTTATCGATCTCATTGATCGTCCGTAAATATTCTTCGCGCGAAACCGGAAACTGGCACATGCCCGGGCATTTGCCCAAGCGATAATATAAACAGGCGCGCTTGGGCATCGTCGAACAAGACCGGAATGGCCAGATGTAGCGGATGATTTTCAAAACCTCTTTGACCGATTCGGCCGAGAGGAACGGCCCGAAATATTTTCCCTGCTTGGTAATTTCTCGCGTCAGAAAAACTCTTGGCCATTGATCTTCAAGAGAAATTTTAATATAAGCGTAGCGCTTGTCATCGCGCAGCATGATATTGTATTTGGGCTGATATTTTTTTACCAAGTTTGCCTCCAATAAAAGCGCCTCGATTTCCGTGTCGGTTTCCACCCATTTTATTTCAGAAATTTCGCCGAGCATCTGTTGCTTGTCCGGCGCCAAGTCCGAACTTTCCCGCCAATACGAAAGCACCCGCGCCCGTAAATTCGCGGCCTTGCCCACATAAATTATTTTGCCGTCCCGATCGTAATATTGATAAGAGCCGGGCCCGGTGGGAATATTCAATTTTTTGACTTTCTCTAAATTCATATCTAAATATTAGTCACAAGCGGATAAAAAAGCAAATTAAAAATAAAAAAGCCCCCCGAAATTATCCGGAGGGCTCGATGCGCTTTTTGATCCGACTTGCCTACTTGGCAAGGCCCAATTTTAAATATCTGGCGGTCAAGAAAATTAACGCTTCAATGACTAAGATAAAAAGGCATGGCCATAACCCGAACATAATCGCGATAGAAATGGCCGATAAAGCAACGGAGATAAGCAGAAAGCTGGCAGAAATTTTTAAATCTTTTTCCACCGCCATCGCCGCCAGCGCCGCCGCCGCCAGCGCCGCCGCCGCCATCGCCACCGCCGCCGCCATCGCCGCTACCATCGCCGCTACCGCCGCTACCGCCGCCACCACCGCCGCCATCGCCACCGCCGCCATCGCCACCGCCGCCACCACATTATTATTTTTAATGCGGAATGACAGCCCGGAGAGCAGGGGCGCAACAAACAGTAGGGCGATGGCCGTAATCAGCCAGGCTGGGGTTTTTTCTTGGCCGGGAATTTCCTGCCAGTCAAATTTTACAGTATCGGCGCCGTAAAATTTTCTGACCAGCAGTTTTTTGCTTTCCCTGGATTTGGGAAGCAATCCTTGCCAGAAAAATTTCGTCCCCTTTTTTTCTATTACCGTTGAATCCCGCTTGCTTTGGCTGATCAGCCATTGCTTATTCAGCGCCACGTTATTCGGAGTCTGAATCACGTTGAAAATCGCGACCGGCGCGATTTTTCCCGTTGAATCAGGAGCGGCGTCAAAATCATAAACGAAATATTTGCCGCCGGCCATTTTTACCCCTTCCGGAAGCGCTTCTGCCGCGCCAGCCGGAAGAATAATTACCGTCAATACCGCGAAAACTGCCAACACCAGCTTCTTCATAAGACCTCCTTTGATTTTTGTTTTTCGCTATTTTTAATTGTTTAAGAACATCTGATAATATTAGCAGATTTTATATATTTTGTCAATAGTGCCAAGATGCGGATTTTCTTATAAGATAAAAGCAGTATTTGTTATGAAGTCTGGATTTCATCGTAACACACCCGTTAGGCCGAGGCGGCCTGCCACTCCTCTCGAGAGAGGAATAAAATTTATATGGAAATGAAAAAAACACAATTGAATAAAGAGCAGGCCGAGGCTGTCGCGTTTGGCGAAGGGCCATTATTAATAGTAGCCGGAGCCGGTACGGGCAAGACCAGCGTCATTTCCGAACGCATTGTCGGCTTAATTAATTCGGGCAAGGCCAAATCCGAGGAAATTTTGGCGTTGACTTTTACCGAAAAGGCGGCAGGCGAAATGGAAGAGCGAGTTGACCGGCTGCTGCCCTACGGCGCATTTTTTGATCTGTCGATTTCCACTTTCCATTCTTTCTGCCAGGAAATTTTAACCGAAGCCGGATTGGAGATCGGTTTGCCGACGGATTATAAATTGCTCGATGAGTTCCAGCAATACGCTTTATTTAAAAAAAATCTGGATCGTTTTGAATTGGATTATTACCGGCCGATGGGCAATCCGACGAAATTTATCCGTGATTTGCTGAAACATTTTTCCCGCTGCAAGGACGAGGATATCACGCCGATAAAATATTTGGAATATGCCGAAGAGTTGCGGCAGAATTTAGATGGCACCCCACGCCGCTCCGGCAAAAGCCGGAGCTCCGCGGGGCAAGTTAAGAACAATAAAAATTTGAATTTTTTTCAGAATGCCAAGGGTGAGTTTGATCAGGAAGTTGCGGAATTCGAAGTGAAGAAGATCGAGGAAGTCGCGAATGCCTATCATATCTATCAAAATTTATTATTAGAAAATAATGCGCTCGACTTTGGCGACTTGATCAATTATTGCTTGAAACTTTTTCGCGAGCGGCCGAACGTCTTGGCGCGCTATCAAACCCGATTCAAATATATCCTGGTCGATGAATTCCAGGATACGAACTGGGCGCAATATGAATTGGTGAAATTGCTGGCGGCGCCGCAGAATAATATCACGGTTTGTGGAGACGATGACCAAGCAATTTACAGATTCAGGGGAGCGGCCATGGCTAATATTTTGGAATTCAAAAAAGATTATCCGACCGCCAAACAAGTTTTCTTGATCGAGAATTATCGCAACCGGCAGAATATTTTAGATTTGTCTTATGAATTTATCAAATTGAACAATCCGAATCGTTTGGAAGAACAATTAAAAATTCAAGGAAACCCACCCCGTCAGCGCGGCGCTGCCACCCCTCCAGGGGAGGGGAATATTCTTTCCAAAAAATTAAAAGCAAATACGAAAGAAAAAGGCGAGATCGAAGTCATCCGCGGCGCGGATACAGCTGATGAAATGGTTAGAGTTATCAAAAAAATTGCCGAGCTCAAAGCGCAAGACAAAGAAGCGAACTGGGGAGATTTCGCGATCATGGCCCGCTCAAACGACGCCGGTAAGGAAATTTGTGTTTATCTGGACGAGGCTGGGTTTCCTTATAAATTATTTTCTTCGCGCGGACTTTATGCCGCGGCGCCGATCATCAATTCCATTAGTTATCTGACGGCGATTGCCGACCAATATGACGGAGTGGCTTTGTATAAAGTTTTGACTCTGCCCGTTTTCAATTTTACGGCGGAAGAATTGGCGGCGCTGAATTATATCGTTTATCGCAAAGCTATGTCGCTTTATAAAGTTTTAAATGAAGCCTCGGCTTTGGGATTGGGCAGCGCGACTCTGGAGAAGATCAATAAATTTTTGGCGATCTTCCGCAAACATTCAGCCGACGCCCGCTACAAGCCGGCCTCGGAAATATTTTCTGATTTTCTGGAAGACACGGGTTATTTGAAATATCTGTACGCTCAACCGGAACGGCAGCAGATTTTGGCGACCAACCAGCTAAATCAATTTATGAAGCGGATCAAGGAATTCGAAACCGGCTCAACCGATAAATCGACTCGCGAATTTTTGAATGAATTGCAAGTGGAGATTGAAGCCGGTGAGCAGGGGACACTGCCAATTAGCGATGAAGAAGATCCGGCGATGATCAAGATCATGACCGTGCACGCGGCCAAAGGGTTGGAATTCAAATATGTCTTCGTGATAAATTTAATCGATAAACGTTTTCCCTCGATCGAGCGAAGCGAA
>DATJQC010000026.1:0-2729 GCA_035506055.1 Candidatus Nanoarchaeia archaeon
GCCGATCATTCCTGGCGGCAAAAAGCCCAAATGGAATATCTTAAAAAATTAACCAAAACGGCCAAGTAGGACATTTCTAAATCGCCCAAAGTAGGACATTTCTATTTCCCCTTTACATATTTTTATTTTCCACATTGACAAAAACAACCAGCCTTGCTATAATTATAATGGATAAGGTAAAAATCAATCTTATCTAAACACCAAAACAAAAATAAAAAATGCTAAATTCAAAAAAATCGCCGATTTCGCCGGTTTCCGGTTTTATTTGGATGAAATCGCGCCAATCATTCTGCGCCATTTCCCTCTTTGCCGTCGTGCTGGGGATTTTTTTATTGCCCAAGACGGCTTTGATGGCCTCGATCACGTCGGAAAGGATAATAATCTTGACCAACGAGGAACGGACGCGAGACGGATTAAACCCGCTGGCAGTTAACGACGAATTGACCAAAGCCGCCAATGCCAAGGCGCAAGCGATCCTGACCGCCCAGACTTTCGACCACACTATCGGCGGCCGGAAATTTTCCAGCTGGATCAAGGACGCTGGCTATCAGTATATTTTGGCCGGAGAAAATCTGGCCATTGATTTCGTCACTGCCGAAGCCGTGATGCGCGCCTGGATGAATTCTCCCGATCATCGCGCCAATATTCTGCGGGATGAATATGCCGATATCGGCGTCGGAGTAGCCGAAGGAAAATTCGCCGGACAAAATACCATCGTGGTCGCGCAATTGTTCGGCGATCCGCTGATCAAGAGCGCGCCGATCCCTCAAAGCATCTCTCGCCTTAACGAAAGGATAATACCCTGGGAAAACAATAATTATCCCGCCGATAATTACTTATCATACTGCCGCCAATTTTTAAATCGCTTCTCGCTTCTTGCCGAGCGCCGAGTCGCCTTATTCTAAAAATCAACGCCAAAAAATAAAAGGACGGAATTTGATCCGCCTTTTTTATTTTTTTCCCGAGGGATGCCGACTTCGCGTCGGCATAATTTTTATTTGACTAATTTCCGCCGTAGCTGCCGCCGGAAAAATCGACGCCATCCTTGACTTTGAGAATGAATCGCGAAATATCTATTTGCCGATTGTTGTCGGAAAAAATTTCTTCGGCCAGATATTGATCGGAATTATCGTGATAGCGGACCAAAGCGCGATCAGCTCCGATAAAATCAATTTCGTCGAGGACGGCCGAGGAATCGCCCGCGTCATTATTCGGCGCCAAAGCCGCGATATGCTGACGGGTATAATCTTCGACTTCCCGCATCACTTGATTAAATTTATCAGGGGCTTGATTTAAGGCGGCCGCATCAGCTCCGGTAACCTTCGGCTGATTCAAGCTGTTAACAACTTGAATATTAGCGCTAAAAATAAAGACGATAAAAACGGCCGAGATAATCGAAAAAAAAGAATATAAAATCACGCTCAAATAAAAATTTTGATGCTTCCGAACGATTCTTTTTCTCTTACGCATATAATTATAACAAATAAACAAAACGGGGATGGAGGCAATCAGCCAAAATTTAATGGCAGTCAAATTTTTTCGAACATTTTTAAAACAGCGGCTTCTGCGTTTTGCCCTGAGATTTTTCCGCGGCAGTAAAAATTTTAATTTCGCCATATTGTCCGTCAAAGCCGGGTTTAATTTTTAATTTTCCTTCTCTGACCCGCTTAATTCCCTCGGCCACGAGCGGCAAAGATTTGGCCGCGATTTTCTCCAGCGGCAGATCCATCAAAATCGGCAATTCCGGCCCCAGTTGTTTGATCATCCGGTCGTATTCGCTTTTAACTTTTGGGGAGCCGCGCGATTTAACGCCCAAAGCCTCGGCGATTATTTTATCCAGCTCCACCAGTTTAATATAAGGATAAGAATTTTTTGGCGGGCCTGTCCTGAGCGAGGCCGAAGGACGGTCGGCCAATTCTTCCACGCGATTTAGCACGCCGATGGTCAGCGGTTTTTTGCAGACCGGACAAATTCCTTTATATTTTTTGGTTTCCGCCGGCGTGAACGAAATATTATGCGCGGCATGGCCGTCAAAATGATACATTCCTTCTTCCGGATAAAATTCGATCGTCTGAATAATTTTCCGCAAGTCCTTATTTTTTATTGTATCATAAATTTCCTGATAGGAAAAATCATTTAAGTCAAATGCGTTGCATTCTCTGCCAAGATTAGCCAAGCTGTGCGCGTCGGAATTGGAAAGCAGCGTCAAGTTGTCAAGCGCGGAGAGACGCCAATTCATTTCCGGGTCAGAAGACAAACCGGTTTCATAAGCGTAAATATTTTCAGTCTGCTCGCGGAAACATTCTTCCATCTTATCAAAACCGGATTTGGAACCGAACACGGAAAACCAAGGCGTCCAGATATGCGCCGGGTAAATTAGGAATTGCGGATGAATGGAAAGACAAATTTTTACTAAGTCCGGCGCGCTCATGCCCAGAATCGGCCGGCCATCGGAGCGGATATTGAATTTTTTATCCAAATAATTATTTAATTTTCTTACCGCTTCGATGTTCGGCGCCATAATCACCAGATGAATTCTTCTCGCATGCGGCCCGCCGTCTTTATAGATTAAAGCTACTTCGGTTGAGAGAATAAATTTAACCTCTTTGGTTAATTCCCCTCTATCAAGAGGGGTGGCCGAAGGCCGGGGTGTGTTTTTCTTTAATCTATGCAATCCTCCACCATTAATTTCTTCCAGCTCTTCTTCAATATTTTTAAACCACAAAGGA
>DATJQC010000027.1:0-3830 GCA_035506055.1 Candidatus Nanoarchaeia archaeon
TGATTCAGTGGCCGATTTTGGCAATAAATAATATAGAGCATGAAACAAAGAGCAAAGAGCAGTTCTAATCGACATGCTCAATGTTCTATGTTCTTTATTCTCTTAAAATATTCATATGGAAACGCAAAATAACCAACCAACGCAAGCGAAAAAAATCACTCCGGAACTAAAAAAGAAAATCATCATCGGCGCCGGCGCTTTGGTTTTAATTTTTTCTGTCGTCGGTCTGATCGTCTATCTGAATATCCAGGGCCGCGTCTACACCGACAAGGCGGAAATTTCCGCGCCGATCACCGATTTGTCGCCGGCGCAACCGGGAACTTTGGCGGAAGTGTTCGCGCGCGAGGGCGATTATGTCGCGGAGAACCAGAGCATTGCCCGAGTCGGCGACGAAACGATCAAAGCCAAATCAAACGGAATCATCGTGATGATCAATAATAATATCGGCAAGAATTTTAATCCGGGCGAAGCGGTCGCCTCGCTGATCGATCCGGTTGATTTGCGCGTGGTCGGGCATATCGAAGAAAATAAAGGTTTGAAAAATATTCAAATCGGCCAGTCAGCCGTTTTTACCGTTGATGCTTTCGGCGGGAAAAAATATTACGGCGTGGTCGACGAAATCAGCGACACTTCGCGCCAATCCGGAATCGTCTTTAATATTTCCGACAAGCGCGAAGTCCGGGAATTCGATGTCAAAATTCGTTTCGATGTGAGCGCTTACCCGGAATTGAAGAATGGCATGTCGGCGAAGATATGGATTTACAGATAACAGGTATCAGATAACATGTAGCAAGTATCAGGTAGCACAAATATGTTGCATGCTACATGATACCTGCCGCATGTTTTATGATTATGGCCGAAGAAATACGAAATAAAATGGAAGTCGACGACGCTGACGAGATCGAAGTCGAGGCCGAGAAAAAAGGCGAAGTCGAATTTAATCCAGCCTTGCGCTGGATGATTTTATTGACGGTAATCATCGGCACTTTTTTAGGCCGGCTTGATCAGACGATTGTCAATTTGGCTTTGCCGAAAATCATCAACGATTTCGGCATCACCGTGACGGCCGCCGGTTGGATCGGCACGGCTTATATTTTGGCCAACGCGGTTTTCGTGCCGATCTGGGGAAAATTGGGCGACACGGTCGGGCGCAAGAAAATTTATTTAATTGGCTTCTCGCTTTTTATTTTAGGTTCGGTGCTGGCCGGCTTGTCTTGGAATTTAAGTTCGCTGATCGCGTTCCGTATTATTCAGGCGATCGCCGGTTCGGCTGATTATCCGACCGCGATGGCGATTATTGCCGTGACTTTTCCGCAAAAAAAAGAGCGGGCCCAGGCGCTGGGAATTTGGTCGGCTTCATTCGGCGTGGCCGCGGTTTTCGGGCCGCTCATCGGCGGGCCGCTCATCGACAATTTCGGCTGGCGTTCGGTTTTTTTGATTAACTTGCCGGTCGGAATCGTTGGCGCGCTGATGGCCTGGCTTTTCGTTCATGAATCAAAATCCGGCGCCGGATTTAAAAATTTCGATTGGTGGGGAGCGTTAAGTTTGGGCGCGGCTCTCACCGCTTTGGTTTTGGTTTTGGATCAAGGTTCGACTTGGGGCTGGTTTTCCGTTAATAGTTTTATTGCTTATTTCTCGACTTTGCTTTTCGGAATAATTTTTGTCTGGCTCGAACATACTGCCGTTGACCCGATCGTGGATTTGAAATTTTTCCAGCAAAGAGTTTTTGTCGGCGCGCTGATCAATAATTTTGTCATCTTCATGGGCATGATGGGCAGCCTTTTTTTGATTCCGGTTTTCGCCCAGACATTCATGGGTTACACGGCGACGCAAAGCGGATTTTTATTTATGCCCATGGTGGCCGGAATGATGCTTGCTTCGCCTTTGGGCGGATCGCTCACCGGCAAAGTCGATTCTAGATTGGTGATTTTTTTAAGCACGATCGTTTCCGCCATCGGTTTTTTCATTTTTACCGGCATCGACGTGCGTTCCGGACCTTTGGATATTATTTGGCCGATGTTTATCATGGCTTTTGGCATGGGCTTTGGCATGGCGCCGCGCACGGCCGTGATCACCAATTCGGTTCCGCCTTCCGAAGTCGGCGTGGCTTCTTCCGTTCTCGCGCTGGGAAGAAATATCGCCGGCGCTTTCGGCATTGCCGTTTTTTCCACCATCCTAACTAACGCGACCAACAGCAAAGTTTTGTCAATCGCCCAAAACAGTATTCTCCATTCGCTTAACCCGGCCGACTTCCAAAAATTCGCCGCTCTGATAATGCTGGACGCCCAAATTTCCGCCTACCGCGTCGTCTTTCTTGTTTCCGCCGTCATCGTCTTGCTCGGCAGCTTCACTTCTTTCTTACTTAAACGCGACACAACCGCGCCCAAGGAAAAAGTTTTTATCGAATGACCTTGATTGTATTTATCATAATCGGCAGATTTGTTTGGCGACCGTCGATCAGTGGCAAATTTTTTATTTTAGTGGAAAAAGGAGTTTATAAGTTAAAAAATATTTTCTGAAATAATCGTGTTATTTGACAAAGATAATTTTTTTTTGCTACTCTGTTAATAGTTCGTAAAAAATCGTATACTCTTAACAGGGAGAAAAAATGAATTCAAGTTAACGTTCTTTTAAAATTGATTACTATTTGCCAGAGTGTAAAACGAACAACCTTAAACGGAAAGATTAGTTATGAAAAAGTATTTTTTTCTGTTGCTCGCCTTGTCGGCTGTTATTTTGGGATGTAGTAATAATCCCGTAAATAGCAGTAAAGAACAGTCGATTCAACCCGTCGCGGCAGTCGCATCTGGTTGTACGCAGTCAGCCGCTATGAAGGCGTGGGAAGCCTTGTCGCAAGCGACTAGAGATCAAAAAATTCTTAGTTTGGCGACATGGGAAATGGGTGGCTATAATACCTATAATTCAGGACAATGTTGGGGGTGGGTATATCATGTCGTATCCGTGGCCAGCGGTTGTGCAGTGTTTATTCCGCTTTATGACCCGAATAATATGAGTATGTGGCAGTCAGCTCCTTGTATGCCGATTCAAGGCAGATGCACGATGATTGAAAACTGCATCCCGATGGATATTATCCAAATGTATTGGAATGTCCGTATGGCTGGCGGAACTTATAAAGTTACCCAGCACACCGCGTTTTTTCTGAATGGCAACGTAACATCGAATGGTGTAAAAGGATTCTTTATGCTGGACTGCAATTTTGTCCCCGCACCATCTGGGCCAAAGGATAATTATATAGGAATTCACTTTGTGTCGTATTCCGATTTTTATTCATTCACCAGGCCAACGACGGCGAACCCAAAGCTTGGCTACAATGTTTACCACGTGCAATAGTAATTGATTGTCAAACGGGTGGTGTTTTCAAATAAAACACCACCTTAATTAAAAACTTAAAAAATTTATTATAACAAAAATTATTTTATGAAAAAGATAATGATATTAATTTGCTCTGGCATTATTCTGGCTCTGGCGGTTGGTTTATTAATTTTTCTTAAATATCAACCACGTACGGCCGTTCAAGAAGTTGAAAAAAAATCCGAAGCCAAAACAGCAAGTACTTCAGCTCCGGAATTGACAAATACTTGTTCGACGAATTCACAACATCTGACTTTGGCCGAGATTGACGCTGTAAAAATTGATAAAAGCGATTGGCAAACTTATATAAACAAGCAGTATGGTTTTAAAATAAGCGCGCCCAAGGATTGGACAATAAAATTGACTAATAGCAAGGGTGAGTTATTGAATCATAACGGCTCTCTGCAAATTTCACCTAGATCCAGTGGAGATTTTGATATTCCGGTAGACTTGTCGGC
>DATJQC010000028.1:0-5059 GCA_035506055.1 Candidatus Nanoarchaeia archaeon
TCTTGATAAAAGTTGATGAATGATGGTAAATCATAAAACCGCATTTTGTATAATAATCATAACGGTTTAATTGATTTTATTGGGTTTTTGAAAAGCGCCACCTTGCGTTTCAAATCCCTCACTCTCCGCTATCTAAAACAACCTGACCTGTGTCAGGTTGTTTTAGTTAATATGGACGCAGTCCGTTGATAGCTCGTTGCGAAGGCGAGTAAAATAAAATCCCGACTTGCGGTCGGGATTTTTGGTAGAAATAGATTAGATATTTTTTTCCAGCTCAACAAGCAGTTGTGAAAGTTCTGCGATTTGCTTGGCGCGCGAAGAGGGGATTGTGTCTTCGCTGAAAATTTCCAGCCGCTCCAAGGCTTCGGATAATTTTCTCTTGCCGCCCGGAGCCAGGACGACAAAGCTGGAGCGGGCGTCTTGCGCGTTGGATTCTTTTTTTATCAGACCGACTTTTTCCATGGGCAAAAGCAGGCGCGTGATGCCGGAGGCGGTAAAGCCGACGCTTTCTGCCAAATCAATGCGGCGCATTTTTTCCTCGCCCGCCTCATTCAGGCGATAAAGGATGATGAACTCGTTAAAGCCAAGACCGCCCAAGCGGCTGTCGAGCCGGCGGGATAATCTGGTCTGGAATTTAGCCAGATTCAGGAAAAATTGTAAAGTTGATTTTTGGTTCATATAATTGATTAATTATTTACATATCAAGTATATATCAACCATAATTATTTGTCAAATTTTGTCCGGTTGGTAAACTTTATCGTTTATCGAGAAGGTGTTAAGATTAAGATATATTAAGCTTTTATGCCGGCTAAATATTATATAATTTTAACTTATTTGGCGATAATCTCCGTAGTTATAATTGCCGGGTTGTATTTTGTTTTAATGCCAAAAAATAAGAATATCAACGCGGCGCAAGCTCCTCTTCCCGGCAAAATTATCGCGACCGACACTCCGGCCGTTGCTTCCGGCGCTGAAAAAAATATTTTGGCGACAGTTAATCGGAAAAAATTGATCGCCGAGCCGATTGCCGACGCGCTGGCGCGTATTACCAAGAAGCCGTTCGGGATTTATGTTTCGCCCGGCCATTCTCCGGTCAATCCGGAAAGATTTACCGGTTATCATACCGGCGTTGATTTTGAAGCCTTCGCTAGCGAGGCCAGTTCGGCCGTGCCGGTTTATGCCATCTGCGCCGGTACGTTAGCCATCAAGGAAACAGCCCGCGGCTATGGCGGAATGGCCGTTGAGCGCTGCCGGATCGGCGGTCAGAACGTGACGGTCGTTTACGGTCATTTAAAATTAACCAGTATCACTGCCAAGGTCGGCGAAAAGTTATCGGCAGGCGAAGAGCTGGCAATTTTGGGGAAAGGTTATAGCGCGGAAACGGACGGCGAACGCAAACATCTGCATTTGGGAATACATAAAGGCACAACTATTAACACCAGCGGTTACGTCAGTGCTGCCGCGCAGCTTTCGGGCTGGATTGACGTTGTCCAGTATTTGAAATAGTTTTTATTTATAATTTATGCCCGAATTATCTATTATTACGATCAATATTCTTGCTTGGTCAAGGGTTGTTTTATTTATTTTTTTTATTGCTGGAATTTGGTTGATCTACCGTAAAAAGCGGCAGCCAGCCGCCTGGCTTTTTTTATTCGGTTCGGCGATTGCGGTTTTTTATTTTGTTATGAGCTGGCCGTTGAAGAAAATGTTCTGGGGCGATTCGGGCGACGAGGTTTATATCTTTTCTTTTTTGACCCGCGCGATGTCGGCCCATCCTTTCGGCGATTATTTTTATCCTCATCTTCCGGCCTTTTATCCGCCGCTGTATTTTTGGGTGACAGGATTGATTGCCAAAATTTTTGTTCATTCCGGAATCGGCGCCGCCAAGATCGGCGCGCTCGGAGTTTTTCTGCTTTGGTTTTTCGGAGTTTATTATCTGCAGAAATTTTATTGGGGCCGGAAAGCCGTTAAAGAACCGGTTGTTTCTTCGTCTTGGTTTTGGTTGGCCTTGCCGGTTGTCGCCTGGCTTGTTAATGATTTCAATGATTTGCTGCTTAAACCGTACGAGGCAATTACCGCGATTTTTCTGGTTGTTTGGCTGGGATTGTTGGCGAACGAACTGACGATCAGCCGCTGGAACTGGAAAAAATATCTGTTTTTTGGTTTAAGCGGCGGGCTGCTTTTTCTGACTTATTATTTTTGGTGGTTTATGGCCGTCTTGGCGCTGGCTGCCTGGATAATTTTGCGGAAAAATAAAATTTTAAATTTAAAGCGAGTTCTGATTGTCGGTTTAATTATTTTTATCATCAGTCTGCCCTATACCGGGCCATTGCTTTTGACTTATTTGCGGCAGGGGATGGAGGATTGGCCGGCGAATTATTTTTATTTCGCCCATTTTAAATTCTTTGCGCCGATTACGGTTTTTAATTTTCAGAGTCTGCTGTTTATTTTAGGCTTAGCCGGCCTGATAATTTATCGTCAGAATAAATTCGTCCAGATCAATCTATTTTTATTTTTAAGCTGCTATCTTTATCAATTTTTGAACGTCTTAATTTTTCTGCATAGCGGCCAATCTTTTCAGGCGCAGAAGCCGTTCCCTTTACTTGCCAACATTTCCCTATCCGTCGGCCTGGCTTATTTGTTGGTTGACAACGGTTTGAAATTTTATGGTAAAAAATATTTCCGCGAGCTGGCAGTTTTGGTTTTATTGTTAACGGCAGTCAGCCTTCCTTTCGGCGCTTTTATCGAAGATCAAGCGGTTTTGGGAGCTTTGAATAAAGATTTGGATTATCCGCCAGCCTATGATTTGGCGCAGAAGATTGAAAAAACCGTGCCCGATTATGAAAAAAGGATTTGGCTTTCTTCCGGCGCGCCAGAGATCAACGCTTATCTGCCGCTTAGTTATTATCTGGATTATAATCCGCACTTTTCCCATCCGGCAGTTCATTGGTCTGTCCGTTTTGCCAAGATAAAAGAATTGATTAAGGCAAAATCGCCGGAAGATTTCCAGCGGAAATTAGCGCTGCTCGGTCCGGACAAGCCGAATGCCCTAATGTTCTATTATGATAAAGTCAGCTTGACCTATCCGATTTTGTTCTGGCAGGATAATTTTCCCAACGCCGGCAAGGAAGAAGAATTAACGTTTGACCAACAACTGATCAGCGATAAATATTGGCAGAAAGTTTTCGATAATGGCGAGTGGAGAATATTTTTGGCTAAATAATTTTAAAATTAATTTTACTAATAATTAACGTCATTCCGGCTTTAGCCACAATTTAAGAAGGGCGGCTTAGGATGACAAAAATTTTATGTCTTTAAAAAATAAAATTGCCATCGTGACCGGCTCGAGGCGCGGAATTGGCTTGGGGATCGCCGAAGAATTGGCTCGCGAAGGCTGCAATGTTGTCATTTCTGATATTGATCAAAAAGATTGCGAAGCGGTGGCCGAAGAAATAAAAAAAATGGGCGTGGACGCGATCGGAGTCGCCTGCGATGTTTCCCAAAAATCCGACGTAGAAAATTTGATTAAGCAAACAGTGAAAAAATTCGGCCGGATTGACATTATGGTCAACAACGCCGGCATTTATCCCTTTAAACCATTTTTGGAGTTGAGCGAAGATGATTGGAATAAAGTGATTAATATTAATTTGAAAAGTGTATTTTTTTGTTCGCAGGAAGCCGCTAAAAATATGGGCGAAGGCGGAAGAATAATCAGCATTTCCTCAATTGCTTCTTTGGTCGGCTTCGAAGGCTTGGCGCACTATTGCGCTTCCAAGGGCGGGATCAACGGCTTGACCCGGGCGATGGCTCTGGAATTGGCGCATAAAAAAATTACCGTCAACGCGGTCGCGCCCGGCGCGATCCAAACTCCCGGCGCTTCCGGCGGATCCGAAGAACAGACCAAACAAACCATCGCGATGATTCCGGCCGCGCGCATGGGCGAACCGGCCGACATCGCCAACGCCGTCGCCTTCCTCGCTTCCGAAAAATCAGATTACATCACTGGCCAGGTTATCGTCGTCGATGGGGGATGGACACTACGCTAGAATTACAAATTATAAATTATCAATTTAAAATATTAAAATTATGCTTTCTACATTACTTTCATTAATAATTATTTTATTAATTTCGATAATCAGCTTATTAACTCAAGAAATGCTTAATAAACAATATCCCGGTTCAAAAAATCCGCCAATGAAAATTTTTTTTCTTTATCTCATACCAATAGTAATGATTGGAGCACTTCTTTATTGGCTATTTAATTATTTGGGGGCCGCATAAATTAAAGTAACGATTCAACAACGTAGTTTTAACGAGACAGTAAGAAGTCATGTGGCTAAAAGAAAATAATTTTATATTTGACTAATATTAAACATAATATATAAATAACTATATTATTTATATATTTTTTGCTATAATATATAAATAATATAGTCTTCTAAGCGCTTGGTTGACAATACTTATTCAATAGGTTATAATGATTTGTTTAACGATACTATGAGAATATCATTGCCAAAATTAAAAGCTCTCCTATTGTTTTTCGGAACATATACGGATACCAAGTATCTGGGAAAGGTAAAACTGATGAAACTGTTTTATTTTCTGGATTTTTTGCATTTGAAAAAATACGGATCTCCTATCACGTATGATAATTATGTAAACCTGGAACACGGACCAATACCATCAGGAATATTAAATTTGGTTAATTCCGCGATTGATGATATTGATAGCTCGGCTCTTTCCGATACCATTAGTTTCGAAACGCCAGCCGGAACGGTGATGCAAAGAATAATTCCTGCCAGAAAATTTATCGAAAGCGATAAAAAATATTTTTCTAAGTCGCAGATGGATATTATGGCGCAGGTAGCAGAAAGATTCGGAGACAAGAACACTAAGTTTATAGAGGAAGCGTCTCACGAAGAATCCCCATGGAAATGTACCAACATGCTCGAAAATATTCCATATACGTTGGCGGCGAAAGATAAAGATTGTCTAGTTAGTGAAGAGGAAATATCTTTATTATTAAGCCTTTAACCTATGTCGCCCGCGTTAGTAACAT
>DATJQC010000029.1:0-10299 GCA_035506055.1 Candidatus Nanoarchaeia archaeon
GCCGGCAACGGATTTTTTGAACTGCCTATTGTCTTAGAAAAAATTTTGGTGATGGCCAAATAATTTTTTCTTTTTTCTTTTTTATTTTTTAATTGAATTCCATGGAAACCGCTTATCCTTTAAGTGAAAAAAAGTTAGACAAGATTTTTAATCCCGGGACGATTGCCGTCATCGGCGCTTCCGACCGCGAAGGCGGCGTGGGCAACGCGCTGATGAAGAATCTGATTGGCAATAATTTTGGCGGTATTGTTTATCCAGTTAATCTTAATCGCGACAGCGTGCAGGGGATCAAAGCTTATCCGCGGATCGGCGATATTCCCGACAAGATTGATTTGGCGATTATCGCCACGCCGGCGCCGACGGTTCCGGCGATTGTGGAAGAATGCGGCCAGGCCGGAGTTTCCGGAATAATTATTATTTCTTCCGGCTTTGATGAGATCGGCGCCAAGGGCCACAAGATGAGCGAGGAAATTTTGGCGACCGCCCGCGAATATAATATGCGCGTCATCGGCCCGAATTGCCTCGGTTTTATCCGTCCGTCGATCCATTTGAACGCCAGCTTTGCCAACAAGATGGCTTTGCCCGGCCACATCGCTTTTATTTCCCAGTCCGGCGCGCTCTGCACCGCGATTCTTGATTGGTCGCTCAAAAATAACGTCGGCTTTTCGCAATTCGTTTCCATCGGTTCGAATATCGATATTTCTTTTCATGATCTAATTGATTATTTTGGTGATGATCCGAACACGGACAGCATTTTAATTTACATGGAATCTTTAACCGAAGCGCGGAAATTTATGTCTGCGGCCCGAGCTTTTTCGCGGCAAAAACCAATTGTGGTTTTGAAAGTCGGTCGCACCGAAGCCGGCTCTGTCGCCGCCAAATCGCATACTGGCGCGATCACCGGCAATGACGCGGTCTACGACGCGGCGTTCGAACGCGCCGGAATCATCCGCGTCGACGGCGCGCTGGATCTTTTTCATGTCGCCAAAATGCTGGCAATGCAGCAGCGGCCGGCGGATAACCGCGTCGCCGTCATCACCAACGCCGGCGGACCGGGCGCGATTGCCGCGGATTGGCTGGCCATCAAGGGCGGTCGCTTGGCGCAGTTATCGCGTTCGACCGTCACCGAATTGAAAAAATTTTTACCGGCGGCTGCCTCCACCGCCAATCCGGTGGATATTTTGGGCGATGCCGATCCGCATCGCTATCGCCAGGCCGTGGAGTTATGCCTGGCTGATCCGAATGTCGACGCGGCCTTGGTGATTTTAACGCCGCAGGAAATGACCAGTCCGACCGATGTGGCGCGGCAGATCGTTTCGATAAAAAATAAAACCGGCAAAACCATGTTCGCTTCCTGGATGGGCGGCGATGACGTGGCGGAAGGACGGGAGATTTTGGAAAAAGGCCATATTCCGATTTATCGTACGCCGGAAGAAGCCGTGGATATATTTATGTATGTCGACAGCTATCGCCGCCGTCTGGAATTTTTGAAAGAAACGCCCGGTTCGGTGCCGCACGCGTTTAAACCGAAAACCGAGAAGAATCGTGAGCTGGTGGAAAAAGTTATCGCTTCCGGCCGCGTCGTGATGACTGAAGCCGAAGCCAAAGAAATGATCGCCAATTACGGTATTCCGGTCGCCAAAAACGGCACGGCCAAATCGGCGGCCGAAGCCGGCGCGCTGGCCGAAAAAATCGGAATGCCGGTGGTGATGAAAATTTTATCGCCGGATATTCTGCACAAAACTGACATCGGCGGCGTGAAGCTGAATATTAATTCTAAATCTGAAGCGGAAAAAGCCTTTGTGGAAATCATGAACGGCGTTAAAAATTTTGCCACGGGTGCGCGCCGGAGCGGAATAAACACACCCCGCCCTTCGGGCACCCCTCTTGATAGAGGGGATTACGCGCCGAAGATTGACGGAATTTTCATCGAAGCGATGACCAAGAAGCGCTATGAACTTCTGATCGGCTGCAAGAAAGATGAAATTTTCGGCCCGGCGATCGTCTTCGGCATGGGCGGCGTGGCCGTCGAAGTTTTCCGCGATACGGCCGTTGGTTTGCCGCCGCTCAATATGTCGCTGGCTTTGAAGATGATCCAGGAAACCAAAATTTATCGCCTGCTGGAAGGCTATCGCGGCATGCCCGGCGTGGACATCGAAGCGATTCAATTTTTGCTTTACAAATTCGCTTATTTAGTCAGTGATTTTCCAGAAATAAAAGAATTGGATATCAATCCTTTTGCCGTGGACGAGAACGGCGGCGTGGTTCTGGACGCTAAAATTATTTTGGATGAAAAAGTTTTGGGCGTCCGGCACGCGCCCTATTCTCATCTGGTAATTTCGCCATATCCGAAAGATTTTGAAACGACAATAATGGTAAAATCGCCCAAGGGTAAAAGTACTAAAGTTTTTGTGCGGCCGTTGCGCCCTGAAGACGAGGAATTGGTCGCCGGATTTTTCCGCCACCTAACACCTGCTTCGCAAAAGGATCGCTATTTGCAGGTGATTAAAAAAATCGATCACGAATTTTTATTGCGCTTCACCCAGAATGATTATGACCGTGAGATCGGCCTGGAAGCGGAAATCGACACCGGCAAGAAACCGCAGATGGTCGGTGCTGTCAGATTGATTTGCGATCCGTATAATGAAAACGCCAAACTTTCCGTGGTTTTGATCGACAGCTGGCAAGGAAAGGGCCTGGGTAGCCAGCTCGTCGACCACATGCTTTCGATCGCTAAATCCCGCGGCATTAAAAAAGTCTGGGCGGAATTTTTCCCAACCAACAAACGAATCATTAAAATTTTAGAGAAACGTAATTTTACCATCAAGCCGCACGGCAAGACCATGATCGGGGAATTGGAACTGGGATAAATTAAGAATTAAGAATTAAGAATATCTTTCGTTATTTGTAATCCGATGCGCGCATTGGAAAATTTTGGATAAGACGCGCAGCGTAGAAACCGTGCAAAATTGCGTTGTTCGAAGGCGGCGAGGCATCAGCCGAGCCGACAAGTATAGCAATTTTGCTAGGTTTCCTAGCGGAGCGTCCCAAAATTTGTCCAGCGCGCGATTTTTTGTGCCACTTTTTTCTAAAAAAAGTGGCGAAGATGTTGACCAATAAAAAAAGCGCCGGAAAAGTTTCCGACGCGGTTCAGCAACGTTTATCTTTTTTCTTCCGCGCAACGCCGCAGCTTATCACAGAATTCTTTTATTTTATCCGTAATTATGTTGTCCGATAGGATTATTATTAGAACAATGAAAAATATACTTATCGCTGTTATCATTCCGACGAATGTTGCGAAACCAATCGCGAAAAGGCGGTTCTCGATGTGCCAAAGATGCGCATTGTTATTAAAATAATTTCCCAGCGGATAGCAAAGTAATGATAAAACACAGAAAATACTAACAACGGCCGCGATGTGTACAATTTTTGCTAACGTTTTAAAGGCCGCTTCACGTGTTTTTAGCTTTGAAAGAGCTTTCATTAGATACTCCTTTTTTATGGGTTATTAGTATAAGGCGTTTTATTATTAATAGATTATTATATTTTATAAATTTTGTAAAGATGCGGTGGAAAAATATCAGGAAAAATAAGGAAATCGCGGTTTTTATCTTGTTTTTGATTATCGGGTTGGCCATTTACGCCAACTCTTTTGGCAATCAGTTTTTTTGGGATGATAATGACGAGATCGTCAACAATGTTTATGTCCAGCATTTCGATGTCGGCAAGATGTTTTCGCAAAGCATGATTTCCGGCGCCGGGCAGACGACTAATTATTACCGGCCGATTTTGCTGTTGTCTTACGCGCTGGATTATCAGCTTTGGGGGATGAATTCTTTTGGATTTAATCTGGCTGACGTGCTGCTGCATATTTTAAATGCTTGGTTGATTTTTATTTTATTATATTTCCTGTTATCATTGCGGCCAACTACCCCCCAACCCCTCTTTCGGAAGGAGGGGAGCCAGCTATCCCCCCACCCTTCCTTCGGAAGGAGGGGAGTTTGGCTGGCGTTTTTGCCGGCGCTGATTTTTCTGATCCATCCGCTCAATACCGAGGCGGTTGATTATGTTTCCGGCCGGGCCGACGTTTTGTACGCCTTTTTTCTGCTGCTCTCGCTGATCTTTTGGCTCCGGCAGAGTCTTACGCGGCGGACTCTGCCGTTTGATCGCCGTAGCCAAATAATAAACTATTCGGCCGCGGCCGCGTTCTTTATTTTATCATTGTTAACCAAAGAAACCGCCGTGGTTTTGCCGTTTTTGGTTTTGCTGATTGAATTAATTTTCATTTCGGCAAAGTCGCCCGGGCAGGAGACTTTGCCCGGGCTAAAAAAATTGAAAACCGTTCTGAAAAAAACCTGGTTGCTGTTCGCGATTTTGGCGGTTTATCTTATTTTGCATTTTACTGTTTTTAATTTCAATCAGATCAATGGTTCGCTCATTGGCTGCCTTGGCGCGTATTGCGATTACAATATTTTCCAGCGCGGCCTGGTTTTCCTTTTAGTCTGTCTGAATTATTTCAAGATTTTATTTCTGCCGCTCGGATTGCATATGGAACGGGCGGTGGCCGAATTCGGTTCGATCTATTCCTGGAAAATCCTGGCGGCCGCGGCGGCAATTTTGCTTTGGGCCGCGGCCGCGGTATTTTTTTGGAAAAAAGAAAAGGGGATCGCCTTCGGATTTTTTTGGTTTTTTATCCTCTTAGCGCCGACTTCGGGAATCGCGGTAAAAATGATTTATCCGACTTACGAGCATTTTCTTTATTTGCCGATGATCGGATTTTGGCTGGCCGTTTTTTGCCTAATCGACATACTTTTTGCTAAAATTAAACCGGCCGGAGTTTTACGGTTGGTAAAATTTTTTTTCTATGTTATGCTAACCGCTTGTGTTGTTTACTGGAGCATCTTGACGATCCGGCATAACCGCCTTTGGCATGATCCGCTGACTTTTTACGAAAATAATTTAAAATATTCGCCGCAAAGTTTCATTGAGCATGCCAATCTAGGCATGGCTTATGACGATGTCGCGCGCTACCAAGACGCGATCGCGGAATATCAAAAGGCGATCGCCATCGCCGATCTTTATCCGCAAGTGCATTTTGATCTGGCCAATAGTTTGGTTGCCGTAAAAAATTATACCGAAGCGGAAAAAGAATATCTCCGCGCGATCAGTATGGATCCGGGATTTATTTCGCCCTACCGAAATTTATATAGTTTGTATGTTTATTTGGGAGAGAAAGATAAAGCAGAAGAGATTAATAAAATATCCAATAATAAATAACCAATATTTAAAACAATATTTTAATAATAAAATATAAAAAATTTAGATATTAAAATATTTATTTATTGTTTTAAGTATTGGTTATTGGGTATTTGATATTTAAACATGATTAAGCGATTATTTAACAAAGAAATAAATAGCATTACCGTGGCGGCGATTCTGGTCGCGCTGTCTTCGCTGGTCAGCCGGCTCTTGGGAGTTTTGCGCGATCATATTCTGGCCGGCCAATTCGGCGCCGGCGCGACGCTTGACGCTTATTACGCCGCTTTCCGCGTGCCGGATTTGATTTTTAATTTATTGGTTTTGGGCGCGCTGTCGGCCGGACTGATTCCGGTTTTCACTTGCCTGGTCAAAGATTTCAAAGGCACGCTGACTAATCTTTTCGGTTTGGAAAATACCGAGGCCTGGCGGCTGATTAATAATATTCTGAACCTGATTTTGATTTCCCTGGGCGTGCTTTCGGCGCTGGGAATAATTTTCGCCGATCCGATCATCAGGACGGTGATCGCGCCGGGTTTTTCGCCGGCGATGCAGGCGCGGACGGCCGAGCTTAGCCGAATTATGTTTTTGTCGCCGATTATTCTGGCGATTTCCAGCATTTTCAGCGGCGTGCTGCAGACTTTCAAAAGATTTTTTGTCTATTCGCTCGCGCCGATTATGTACAATATCGGCATTATCGGCGGCGCGTTATTTTTGGTGCCGATCTGGGGAATCAACGGTTTGGCCTGGGGCGTGGTTTTCGGCGCTCTGCTGCACATGCTGATCCAATTGCCCGCCGTTTTCGCCTTGGGCTACAAGTATCGGCCGTTTTTGAATCTTCGCGACGTTCATTTGCGCAAAATTCTGATGATGATGGTGCCGCGCACTTTGAGCCTGGCGGTTTCCCAGTTGAATCTGGTGGTGATCACTGTCATCGCTTCCGGCCTGGCTTCCGGTTCGCTCACGGTTTTCAATCTGGCCAATAATCTGCAATATTTCCCCATCGGCATTTTCGGCGTTTCTTTCGCGATCGCCGCTTTTCCGTCTTTGGCGGCGGCAACTTTCGATAATAAAAAATTGGTGCGGAATTTTTCCTGGACCATCCGGCAAATTTTATTTTTCATCGTGCCTTCGACGATTTTGCTTTTGGTTTTGCGGGCGCAGATCGTCCGTGTTGTTCTCGGCTCAGGAAATTTTACTTGGCAGGATACCATGCTGACTTTTACGACGTTGGGTTTTTTTTCCGTCAGTCTTTTCGCCCAGGCCACCGCGCCCTTGCTGATCAGGGTTTTTTACGTCAAAGAAGATTCGACCACGCCGTTCGTCATCGGCATAATTTCCGTAGTCGCCGAAAGGATAATCGCTTTGTATTTGGTGAACAGAATGGGCGTGGGCGGTTTGGCTTTGGCTTTTTCCCTGGCCAATATTTTGAATTTTATCCTCTTGTGGCTGATGCTCCATCTGCGGCTGGGTGATTTGAACGAAGGAAAAATTTTGCTTTCGGTCTTGAAATTTTCCCTGGCCGGTCTGGTCTGCGGTTTTGTCGCTCAAGAGATGAAAGGTATCATCTGGCCGGCGATCGATATGACCAGATTTTTAGGCGTCTTAGTCCAGGGCGCGGCCGCCGGAATTTGCGGCTTGCTGGTCTACGCTATCGTCTGCGCGCTCTTGCGTAGCGAGGAAATGGCCAGTTTTATTTCTTCGGCCAAAAGCCGCTTGTTAAGAATTATGGCGAAGAATCCGCCGGCCGCCATCCAATCGATCGACTCGATCGAAGATGTTGACAAAAATAGTTTATAATATCAGCATTAAAGCCTGATTCGTCCGTTATTACAATAAAGTCAGATGTTAAAGCGACGCGAGCCGTTTTCCCATTGACTCTTGGCATTTTTGCTGTTAGATTATTTTTTCATGTTCTTTAACTTTTCAAGGGAGGCGAAAAATGATTCTTTCCCGTTGGTTAGGCCTGTTGTTGGGATCGGCAATTTGTTTCGGCTGCTATGGCGAGGAAGGGGCGGCTGACAGCACGGACTACGATGCCGCCAATGTCGGTTTCTATTTGGCGCTAAACGCGAATATTTCCAGTCCGGGCAGAATGTCCAAATCCAATTACGGAAGCGGCGCGGGCATGGGAGGCCAATTAGGATTGAAAATGGATTCCCTGAACGGTTGGCTGGGCGGCACCCTTTTCTTATCTTATGATGACGCGCCGCTTAAATTGGAAAATAGCGGGTCGATTGCCCAGGTTTATCAGGTCTACCTGGGATTAGCCGCCAATATTTTAATCATTCGGATGGGGATCGGCTGGGGGCTGCTCAAGTTTTCTTTGCCGGCCAAAGTTTTCGATAGTTTGGGCGGAACCACGTTGACCGAGCTGAATCAAAACAATAATCGCTGGGAATTTTCAGAATATCTTTCGCTCGGCGTTCATGTTCCGTTACCCGTCAAAAATGATATTGCCAATCGTTTTTCGCTGGACTATGATTATCGATTCATTTCGGCCGACCGGGCGATGATGGTCTGGCATGGCATGTTATCTTCTTTGGTGGTCGACGCTTGTATTGCCGTAGCCAGCGGACTTGCGCAAAAGTTTTTAGGCAAGGATAGCGATCCGGCCGATATAGTCTCGGCCATCATGGTGGTCGGCGGTACCTTCGCTTACTGGTATTATAATTACGATTACCATAATTGGCCTTTTCACGACGCGGCGCCGTTCCGATACGGCATCAATACCGTTCTGCTCTCCTATAAAATAAATCGATTCAAATGACCTTCACGGCCCTTCTTTTTGCAAGCGGGGCCGTTTTTTTTCCATGGTCCGCCCGACAAGTTTGATGTTGACCATTTGTCCGAAAATCCCTATTATTAAGGTTTGAGGCAAGCCGTCATTCTCGCTAAAATGAGGACGGGAATGACAGAGTGATTTATGAAAAATATCAGAAACTTTTGCATCATCGCCCATATCGACCACGGCAAGTCCACTTTTTCCGACCGGCTTTTGGAATTGACCGGCACGATCGAAAAGCGGAAAATGCGCGAGCAGTTTTTGGATAAATTGGATCTGGAGCGCGAACGCGGCATCACCATCAAATTAAAACCCGTCACCATGCGTTGGGAAGGGTATGTTTTGAATTTGATCGATACGCCCGGGCACGTGGATTTTTCTTACGAAGTTTCCCGCTCGCTCGCGGCTGTCGAAGGCGCGATTTTATTAATCGACGCGACACAAGGGATCCAGGCGCAGACTTTGGCTAATTTATATTTGGCCATGAATGAAAATTTAACCGTCATTCCGGTCATCAACAAAATCGATCTGCCGGCCGCCGATGTGCCGAAAGTGAAACAGGAAATAATCCATTTGCTCGGCTGTCCAGAGGAAGAAATATTATTGGCGTCGGGAAAAACCGGTGCGGGCGTGGAAAAAGTTTTGCGCGAAGTGATTGCTAAAGTTCCGCCGCCGGATAAATTCGTGAGATGTTCTGATATGCAGCAAGGAAAATCCGGTGCTAACCCACCCCGTTCCGCCCAGGGCGGACCACCCCCTGCCTGCCGGCAGGCAGGCTCCCAAGAGGGGAAGCCGACCCGGGCTTTGATTTTTGATTCCAATTATGATGAATATAAAGGCGTGGTCGCGCACATTCGGGTGATGGACGGCGCTTTCAAAAAAGGCGACAAAATAAAATTATATAACACCAAAACCGTCAGCGAAGCGCTGGATGTGGGAATTTTTAATCCTGAATATCAAGCGACCGGAGAATTGGGGACAGGCGAAGTCGGTTATATTGTCACCAGTTTTAAAAATGTTTCCGAGTGCGGCGTGGGCGATACGGTTACGACCGTGGCGGATTTCGATAAGATCGAGCCGTTGAAAGGCTACACGCAAGTCAAGCCGATGGTTTTTGCCGGAGTTTTTCCCCGTGAAGGCGATGACTTCCAGCAATTGCGCGAAGCCATGGATCGCTTAAAATTGAATGACGCGTCTTTGAGCTATGAACCGGAGCATTCCGAAGCTTTGGGTTTCGGTTTCCGCTGCGGCTTTCTGGGATTATTGCATCTGGAAATTTTTCAGGAACGGCTTTCGCGCGAATTCAATTTGAATTTGATCGTTACCGTGCCGAGCGTGGCTTATAAAGTTTTTAAAAGAAATGGCGAAGAAGTGATTATCCGCACGCCGCAAAAATTGCCCGGCCCGACCGAAGTTGAACATATCGAAGAGCCGTGGGTGGCGCTGGATGTGGTCGTGCCCAAAGATTACATCGGCAAGGTGATGGAATTGGCGATCGACAAAAAAGGCATTTATAAAAATACCGAATATTTGGACGAGTCGCGGGTGATTTTGCATTATGATTTGCCGATGGCTTCGATCCTCACGGATTTTTATGATAAGATAAAAAGCGCCAGCTCGGGCTTCGCTTCGATTAACTATGAATTTCTGGATTATCGGCCGGCCAAAGTTGTCCGGTTGGATATTTTAGTCGCCGAAGAGCCGATCGAGGCTTTATCGACGATCGTTTATGAAGACGAAGCGTTTCGAGCCGGCCGGGCCGTGGTGGAAATTTTGAAAGATACTTTGCCGCGCCAGATGTTCGTCGTCAAACTGCAGGCGGCGGTGCAGGGAAAAATCATCGCGGCCGAACGTTTGTCGGCCTTGCGCAAAGACGTCACCGCCAAATTATACGGCGGCGATGTTTCCCGCAAGCGCAAGCTTCTGGAAAAGCAGAAAAAGGGCAAGAAGAAAATGATGGCCGCCGGCAAAGGATCGGTGGAAATACCGCCGGAAACGTTCGTGAAGATACTTAAAAAATAAATTTTCAATTTTCAAATAATTTTCAATGAATAAAATTTTAAAATTGAAAAATTTTAATATTATTTGAAAATTGAAAATTTATAATTTTTTCCGATATGAAAATTAAACGCAAAATGATAGTTAAGGTGGTTTGGATTTTTATTTCCTTTATGGTTATTTTCAGCATGGTGATCTGGACCGTCGGAACTTCTTTTACCAGATAATACAAGTAGCATGTAACAGGTATCATGTAACAT
>DATJQC010000030.1:0-14532 GCA_035506055.1 Candidatus Nanoarchaeia archaeon
GGGAACGGCCATCGAACCGTCCGAAGCGATGTATGCTCATAAGATCATCCGTCTGGCGCTCGATGACATGTTCGGCATGCAAAAGGTGGAAAAAAGCCTTCAGATCATCTACGGCGGCAGCGTCACCGACAAAAATGTCAAATCTTTCAGCAACCTGGAAAATATGGATGGCTTGCTGGTGGGCGGCGCCAGCTTGGAAGCGGAAGAATTTTACAAAATATGCCTAGGAATATAATTATTTGAAAATATAATGCGAATACTGCGAATTATTCGCGAATACTACGAATGGATTTAACGAATTAAATTAGAATAATTCGATAAATAATTTGCGGTATTCGCGCAAAATTTGTAGTATTCGCATCATGTCATAGATGTATAACATCATTCCGCTAATATTAATTTGCGTCTGCCTGTTTATAATTATTGTCGTCGTCGTGCGGAAGTTTCCGGCGCTGGCTAATTTGGATGTGGAAAATATGCCGTCGGAAAAGGAAGCGCGCTTTAAAGAACAGATCATTACCGGCCGGATGCAAAAGAATATGGCCAAGTGGAAAGCTCGGCTGGGTAAGTTTTTCGGATTTATCAATGGCAAGTTCGGCGCGTTATTCAATTTTATTCAGCGTAAATTGCAGGAGGCTAAAAAGAATTACAGCGTCCGTCCTTCCGCTCTGCCGCCGGAGGATAAAGAAACGATGATTAACGGATTGTTCGCCAAGAATTCGGTTCTGGATGACCGCGAAAATTTCGGAGAAAAGGAAGCTAATTTGATTAAAATAATCGAACTTAAGCCGCGTAATTCCCGAGCTTTTATCATCCTGGGCAGCCTGTACGCGGCTAATAAGAAATATGAAGAAGGCAAACAAGCCTTTATCCACGCTCTCAAGCTGATCGGCAATGAAGAGTTTGACCAGCAGGCCGAGATCTATTACGATTTGGCGGCCATTTATCGCGATACCAATGATTTGGGCGGATCGCTGGAGACTATTAAAATGGCGGCCAAGCTCGCGCCGAATAATCCCCGCTATCTTGACTCTCTTTTGGAAATAAGTATAATAAATAAAGATAAAATAGCCGCGCTGGATGCCTTTGATAAGTTGGCGGCGGTTAATCCGGAAAACGGCAAATTGGCCGAATTCAAGGCGCAAATAGAAGAGTTAGAATAGTTTATGGATCTGGTGATTTTGCCGCTATAGACATTGAGCGGCATTTTTAATCCTCATCTGATATCCGACATCCGATTTCCGACGCTAAAGCCGCGGAGGGCAAGGCTGCGAGATAGAAATTTAAAGTACGCGGGCTTGTGTTACGAAGCCTTAGCGAAGTAGTGCCGTTGTAGCTCAGCTGGTAGAGCACTTCCATGGTAAGGAAGGGGTCTCGGGTCCGATTCCCGACAACGGCTCAAGGCAAAGTGCGAAATACGAATTTCAAATTACAAATTAGCTTCGAACTTTGTAGTTCGAAATTTGAAATGGGTCGGTACCAAAGCGGTCAACTGGGGCAGACTGTAAATCTGCTGGCTTATGCCTTCGAAGGTCCGAATCCTTCCCGGCCCACCTTCGCCTCGCCGTAGCTCGGCTTCGGTGGGCAAAGCCCACCAAAACGAGCGAAGGCGGGAAAATTAAAATAACCTGACTTGCGTCAGGTTATTTTAATTCATCTGGAAGCGGGAAGGATTCGGAAGGCGGAGCGATACGGTTGAGTGGAAATGACCGCCTGAATCATTAATTGTCGCCAGTCCGCGAACAATCGCAGAATTTTTTTATATAAAAAATCCCGCTCCGGAAGTGAAGCGGGACAAGGTTTAGCCGCAGAGTTTAACGATATTTGCGCGCATTGGCGAGATTCTTTCCCGCGGCGCGGTTATGTAGAATTTTTTTTAACTTAGGCAACATGAAAAAACTAAAGACAATGAAAATGGCGGCGGCGATTCCGGCGATGAATCGTTTTTTCATGACAACTCCTGCTTGGTTGAAGTGGCAAGGAACACAATGAAAATATTATAATCGCGGGAAAAATTTTCGTCAAGGTAAAAAAAAATTTGAAAAAAACGGTCGCGACCCTAGTGGATCGCGACCCCTGATCAAGCTTTTACTTTTCCATTTTTATTGTATCGCATACCGTGTCTCCGCCTATGACACGTAGATCGTAATCGATCAAAAAGGGGTGTCCCTTTATCTTACCCGATACGTTAGTTATCAAGACGTATTTCAGGAGCGTAGTTGAAAACCCCAGTATCTTATTTTTGAAATCGGGGGGGTTTAGGTAAGTATTTGTCTTTCCGATCTGAATGGTTTGAAGTTTAGCATTCGGAGAAACAACCGTTTCCTCGACGATTCTTTGGACGGTATCGAGCGCAATAACGTTGGTTGGGTTGGGGGAAGCGACCGCAATTGTATCTTTGGGCGCTTCCTTTTTTGATCCAAAACCGAAAACCATCGTTGAACCTGCGAACAGCATGATCATGACCGTAACCATGCTTGTCGATGACGATAACTTGAGCAGCTTGCTCATATACCCCTCCTTGAAAAGGTGAAAAAATTGGAATTGTGAATTTACGAACGATCAAATCACACTAACATATAATAAATATAATGTCAAGGAAAAAAATTATATTTTCGCGTACCCGATTTATTTTATTTAAAGTTAGCTATTTTTATTAATGGTGATAGTGAAAAAAGCCGCCATTACGAAGCGATGGCGGCCGAACCGATTACTTTGCTAATTTTTCTCCGCGGCTTTTGGCGCGGTCGATGAAATCGTTTTTTTTTGCGGCGTTTTGATTGTACCGCTGCTGGAATCAGAGGAAAATATTTTTATTTTTTCTCCGCCGCGGTAATAGCCGTGGCCTATTTTTCCATGGAATGAATAGACAGAAGTGCTGTCGGTATAAACCTCGGAATAGTTATTCGAGTTGAACGTTTCCAAACGATGCCGAACACGGCCGTATAAATAAATCGAATCGACCGCATAGACGGTGTTCATCGGCAACTCAGCCATCACTCTGGCTTTAAAAAGCGCCAGCACATTATCGAGACGCTTTTCAAAATCCGTCAGATTTTTTGCCGCATTCGGTTGCGGCGCCGGTTGTTCGGCAGAAACCGGAGCTGCCGCCGCGGGTGCCGGAACGGCGACAGACGGCTGGGCCGGTTGCGAATCGTTTGCTTGCGCCACGGTAATCGGTTTTGCCGGAGCGGGTGATCTGTCGGCGGCCTGGGCGAATATCATCGCGATAAAAGCGAAGACGATGATGGAAACGGTCGGGAAACGACAGCGCCAAACTGAAAACATAGAACCTCCCTGCAACGTTAAGGTTGTGGAAAAAGTTGCTGAAAGTAATTTTTAAAATCAAAAAAGATCAATAAAGAGCGATAATTAAGTTAATCATATTTATATTTCATTGTCAACGAAAAAAATCAACAAACATTGATTAAAGTTTAATATTAGCGATATTCTATTATCTACCGTTACAATAGTTCTTTTTGCAAAAGATAGAAAATTTTAAAAAAATTATATTACCCTTGATTTTATTGTATTTATTTAATAAATCGTGTATAATATCAAGCATAAAGCCCTTTAATAATTTTAGTAACCGCTTGATTTTATTCAGCCAAATAATATTTTTTATCTTTCCAGCCGAATATCGGACGGAATCCCAAATATTCGAATGGAAAAAATAAAAATATCGAGGCGGAATGAACAAGCCGTTATCTCTAATTAATCTAAATATATCTTATTTGCCGGAATCAAAAAGGGCATCTGGCGAATATGAACAAAAACTATGGCGAAAATGACCAAGGCGCAGATCATGACTGCGTTAGCCGAGAAAACCGGCATGAAGAAGACCGAGGTGATGGGAATGATGGATGCGATGGTGGAAATGGCTTACAGCGAAGTGAAAAAGAACGGCGAATTCGTTCTTCCCGGTTTTGGCAAGATGGTAAAGGTTAATCGCAAAGAGAGAATGGGACGCAATCCGGCGACCGGAGAATCGATCAAGATTCCAGCCAAAACCGTAGTTAAATTCCGCTTGGCCAAGGCTGCCAAAGAAGCGGTAATGTAGTAGAAAAAATAGAATTTTAAAAAAATATCCCGCCGTAAAGCGGGGTATTTTTTTTAGCAAATAAAAAATAAAAGATAAAAAAATTACTATTTTTCTCGAAATAATTAAGCATGCCTATATTTTGCGGCATAGTTTTCTTGACCGCGTTCACGTTTAAGAAATTCGAGACAGATAAAAAAGATTTTTTTAAATTTTATTTTCTTCTTTTTTTGATCAATTTCTCCATTTTTCCACGTACTGGCCTATTCCAAATTCAGTTAATTTGTTCCAAAGTTTTCTCTTGGAACGGAAGTAGAGTAGCGCCGAGCATAGATCGACTTGATAGCGGTTTTCCATGATGCGATATTTTAGCTTGCCGGAACGCACGGCTCGTTTGACGGTTCGTTTTTGTATGCCGCCCAGCTTGGCGGTTTCAGCCATGGTCAGCCAGATCGGATTCACCGGCTCTAAAGTAAGGAAAGTCGGTTTGGATTTTTTTCGGCGCGAATTTTTTTTTGCGGGGACGCTATCCGATTTTTTTCGGCGGAATATATTATTTTTATTTTTTTGTTTTGAATTTTTAGCTATTTTGCCGTTCTTTGACAGCGAGAGTTTATTCGAGTTTTCCACAGGATGATTATCAGTATTAAATACATTATTTTGGTCGGTCGGCCGCGGCGAAAAATCTTCGCGCTCAATTTCTCTTTTAAGTATTTGATAGAAATCAGACATATCTCAAGTAATAAGTATTATTTTGACAAAATTTACGACTTTTAGTCCACTCTATCGTGGACTAAAGTATAATAAATTATTTTATATTACATATAATATAATTTTTAGTCCAATATAATGTAGACTAAAAATAAATATTTATACATATTTTTGCTATTATTAACAATTAATATTTACAAATATTAATAATTATGTCTTTTTGTCTACTGTAGCGTGTACTAAAGTTTATTAATTGTGTGAATTATATACCTAAATTAAAAAAATTACAAGAACTTTTTTTGAAAAAAATCGTATTTGTTATTGGGGCGGATAGTTGCTGCCGGTAAAAATGATTATATAATTTTTTTAGTCTTATCTGTTTGGCATGTTTCGGATAATTCGGTTATTAAATCAGCCTTGATTCGCATCGATTTTTCTGGTACACTTAGATTAAACCAACGGTGCGTTAAGCACTTAATTTTTTTGTTATCGAGATTGATTTAGCCCCGGATTGTCAAGGGCGGTTAGAGGGATAAGTATTTTAAAATTAATAAAATGAGCAAAAATAGTTACGATAAAAAATTATTTTTTCGGATAAAGAAGAAGGATAAAAATGCTTTTATCGAGGCTTATGATTTGTATTCGGAAGATATTTATCGCTTTGTTTTTTTCAAGGTTGGCTCGGCGGAAGATGCCAAGGATTTGACCTCGGCAGCGTTCCTTAAAGTATGGAATTATGTGCAAAGCCAGGGTCTTGATGAAAGCAAGTCTTTACGGGCTTTTATTTATAAAACAGCCAGGAATTTGATTGTCGATCATTATCGCCGATTGCGGGAAAATGAAGGCCGGCTGGATGATAATGCGGCCGGATTGCGGGAAATAATCAGTGACGAAAAGCAGAATTTGGCGCTTCAATCGGAAATATTATCCGATATGGAATTAGTCAAGGAAAAGATGAAGGAGCTGAAAGACGAATATCGGGAAATGATTTTGATGCGGTTTATCGACGAATTATCCTTTGCCGAGATAGCTGATGTGACCGGCAAGACAGCCGGTTCGGTCAGAATTCAGACATATCGCGCCTTGCAGGCCTTAAAAGAGTTGCTTGAGGAAAAAAAATCCGCAGTAATACAATAATATTATTTGTGTTTGTCAAGTGTAACATTTTGTCCGCGATTACGTATTATTAGGTATAGCCAACTTAGCTAAATGTTTGTCGGTTTAATCAAATATGAACGATAAAGAATTGATCGCTGAATTGAAGACGCTGCAAGGAATAAAACCCGAGCCAGCCTGGAAACAGGAAACTCGGGAGGTTTTATTGGCGCAAATTTCCAATTCCGTCGGCGCGGAAGTCAAGGTCAATGGCTTTGAAATAATGGTTTACGAATTTAAAAATTTTTTTTCCTTCTTGCCGGCCGCGGCCTGGGCGATGATTTGCCTGGCGATAATTTTAACCGGCGGCACGATGGGGGCGCTGGCGGCGAAAAATTCCAAACCCGGAGATACATTATATATAGCCAAAGTCTGGAAAGAAAAAATTCAGTTGATGCTGACCTTCAATCAGGAAGATAAGGCCAAATTAGATATGAAACTGGCCAGCATCCATGCTCAGGAGATTACCGAGGTTTTATCCAGCCCGAATTTCAACGCGGCGGGTAATGAGAAAAAGGCGGAGGAACTGGCGCAAAATTTCCAGCAGGAAATAAATACTGTCAAAGAAAGATTGTCGGAAATCAATCGAATGCGAGATAACGGCTCTCCATCGTCTAAAGTCGCCAATAATGCCAGCGGTAATTCGGCTTTGGAAAATGATAACGTTAAGGTTGGCATCGGCGGAATTCAAAAAGCTTCCGATAGCAAGGTTTATAGCGTCGAATCGGGCAAAGAAAATACCGGAATGCAGTTTTATAATCCGAGCGGCGGTTTAAAAGATATTAATGGCGCGGCGGCTAGTTCTTCTTCGCGTCCGACGTCGTCAACTTTGCCGGCGGCCAGTTCCAGCGCCGCGGCCGTCAATGCGGCGTCTTCCACTCCGAATGCCAGCGCTAAGATAAATTCCAGTTTGGATCAGGCGGCCCAGTCCTTTGCCACCAAAGATTTTACCGAAGCCAAGAATATTCTGGATCAAGTCGGCAAGATTATCGCCAATATCGATTCCGGATCGGTCAAGGGGGCGACGGAAGCGGGCACCTCAACCGGCGGCGGAACGGAAAGCGCTGGCGGCGCCGGCAGTTCGAGCGGGCAGACGACAGGTAACAAGTAGCAGGTAACAAGTAGCAGGTAACAAATTTTGCTACATGCTACATGATACCTGTTATCTGATTTATGTCTTTTGATGAAAGATTGGTTTTAGATAAAGAGAGCAAGGAAAACATAATCTACGATGAGCATTTGGTTCGCTATCAATTAGCGGCGCAAATCTCGCGGGGTAAAAGAATATTGGATATTGCCTGCGGTTCCGGTTATGGATCGAAGATTTTGGCCGAAGCCGGAGCGGCTAAAGTCGTTGCCATTGATCGCGGGGCCGAGGCGGTGGGGGAGGCTCGGCGGAATTACGGACAGGAGAAGATTGAATTCAAAGTCGGCGACGCGGAAAATATCGCCGAATCGGACAGGGAATTCGATATGGTTGTTTCCTTCGAGACGATCGAACATCTGGAAAATCCGGAAAAATATTTGGCGGAAGTCGCGCGAGTCTTGAAGACAGAGGGAATTTTTTTAGCATCAACGCCGAACCGCGAAGTATTCGGTCAAAAAAATCCGTACCACTCGCATGAATTCACTCGCGGCGAGTTCGAACAAATCCTAAAAAAATATTTTAAAAATATTTTCATTTTGGAGCAGGCGAACGGTCTGGCCAGCCTGATCAAGTCCGGCGAGCAGGGGAAAATTTATTTTTCCGCCGCCGAACCGCTTTATTTCATCGCCGTTTGCGGCAACAATGATTTAAAACTTTCCGAATTATTTAAAGAGAGTGTCGTGTCGGTCAATCCGGCGGCGCTGAAAAGGCTCCGAAATAATCCGGTGATGAAGTTTGTTGATAAAATATACTCAATATTTTTTTCATCATGGCGCCGCGCTGAATAAGAAAAAAGAAGTGCGCCCATTTAAAAATTTAATCATTGAAAAAATATTTGAAAATTGATAATTGAAAATTTAAAATTTTTTAGACAGAGCCATTAATTCCGAACAGCTTCGGGCTTAATGGGTCTGGTCTAAACAGGCTGGGGAATTCCCTAAAGGTCGAATCTTATCTTTTGGTCTAAACATCGGATAAGACGAATTCCTTCTTACAAAAATTACTTAATTTTGCTTATGAACGACTAAAGGACTAAGGGCCGGAGCAAATCAGCTAAATTTTGCTCTGCCTTGCAAGCGACTTCTTTTCTAGAAGGGGTCTGGAGATTGCCAAGCCGGCGATTTCTAAAAAGTCAAACACATTGTCTTTCCTGTCGGGTAGGGTATGGGATTCCAATTGATTTGCAATGGAACCGCAATCCTTGAAAGTTCAAAAAGCAATTCCGCTCTGTTTAAATTGTTTGCGCCCGTAAAGGCTTAAACATTCAGACAGGGCTTCCGAAAGTACTTATTATGAGTATGTTAAGAAAAATTTTTATCAGCGGCGTCATGATGGTGACTGTTTTGTCCATGTCGATCGTGGTTGCTCCGCAAGCGAAAGCTGCGGCTTCAGCCGGCGATTTGATCAAGGTCAGCGGTTTATCTTCCGTCTATTACCTTGGCGCTAACGGTAAGAGATACGTTTTCCCGAACGAGTCGACCTATTTTTCCTGGTATAAGGACTTTTCCGGCGTGATAACCATTCCCGCTTCTGAAATGGCTGGTTATCCTTTGGCCGCGAACGTCGTCATTAGACCCGGTACTAAATTAGTTAAATCTCCGTCTGATCCGAAAGTGTATGCTGTCGAACCGAACGGCACTTTGAGATCGATCGTTAGCGAAGCTAACGCCATCGCTCTCTGGGGCGCCAATTGGGCCAAGATGGTCGTTGATATGCCCGATTCGTTCTTCGTTAACTACACTGTTGGCAGTCCGTTGGCAGTCGGCCAATATCCGATCGGCCAGCTGATCAAGACCGCCGGTTCGCCGGATGTCATGGTTTTGGCTGCCGATGGTACGGTAAGAAAGTTCGCCTCGCAGGCGGCTTTTGATGCCAATAACTACAACTTCAACTACGTTGCCACTGTTCCTTCTACCTATGTCATGCCCACCACTGGCGCCGTGATCAATGGTATGGAGAGCAGCTTGGATAACGTGGCGCAGAGCGGCTCGGTCCCGGGTCCGGTGGCTGGCGGCAGCGGTTTGTCCGTTGCGTTAGCTTCCGATACCGCGGCGTCGGCCAATGTGGCCATCAATACTCCGACTCCGATGTTGAGCTTTAACTTGACCGCTTCCAACGATGGCGCGGCCACTGTTAATTCCATCACCTTGACTGCCGGAGGTTTGAGCGTTGCTTCCGAAATCACCAATATCATTCTCTATGCCAATGGCACGAGAATCGGTAATGTGAAATCCGCTTTGGATTCGAATCGCCAAGCGATCTTCAATTTAGCCACTCCGTTAGCGATCGCTGCCGGACAGACTGTTGAAGTTACCGCTAAAGCTATCGTTACCAATACCAATAACTATAGTTTGACCGTGGCCAAGGCCAGCGACATCAATGCTGGCGGAGCTACCGTTTCCGGTTCATTCCCGATCAGCGGCAATACTATCAGCGGCGCCAATGTTACGGTTGGTAAATTGACCATCAATAACAATGGCACTCCGTCCGATGTGAATTTGGGCGACATCAACGCTATTATCGGCAAGTTCAAGATACAAGCCGATGGCACCGAGGATATCACCTTGAATTCCATCACCTTGCAGAGATCCAATGGCACTTCGGTCAACACCGATTTCGCCAATGTCGCTTTGTATTACAACGGTTCGTCGATTGCCACCGCTCCGGCCGGATTCACCGGCAAGTCCAACGGTTACGCCAACTTCGTGCTGACCACTCCGCTGGTCATCAAGAAGAGCCAGACCGCTTTGTTCGAAGTGCATGCTGATATTATCGACGGCCGTGCCGGCGATACTATCACCGTCGCTCTCGACAGCTCAGCCGATGTCAACGCGGTTGGCAACACCTATGGCCAGGCCGTGCAAATTGCCGCCGGCTCGACCGAATTCTCCTCTTCTTATTCCACCACCTTCAAGATCAAGGCCGGCACCATTGCTTTGGCCAAACAGGAGGCGGCTAACGATAAGACTAAGAGCAATACCACCAACGTCGTGTTCGGTACTCTCAAGTTGACTTCGAATAGCGCCCAGGGTGCTACTTTCGACACCTTGAAAACTACCATTACTTCGACCGCGGATACTCCGTCGGGCGCGGCTTTTGCTCAATTGCAGAATGTCAAACTCGTCGACGAGGAAACCGGCCAAAGCTTTGATCTTGATTACGCTCAATCTACCAGCGGTTCAGTCAAGATTTACGGCGCGGCCAATGATATCGGTTTGACCTTAGTTTCGGGCAAGACTTATAGTTTGGATTTGGAAGGCGACATTTCTTCGGCTGCCACCAGCTCCAGCTATCAGTTCAGCATCGCCAGCGTTTCCGGCGGCGATTTGATCATCCATGATGTCAATAACACCGTGATTACCGATGTGACTCCGAACTCTTTGAGCTTCAACGCCGTGACCGTTCAAAAGCCGGCGGTGACTTTCTCAATTAATCCGTTGTCCAAGTCGTTGCCGACGGTTGTTGGTTCGACCAACGTGACCGCTCTTGACTTCAATGTTCAGGCCAATCAGACCAGCAACTTGAAGATCCAGGAATTGGATTTCTTGGCCACTACCAGCAATACTTATGTGACCAAGAGTCAGGTTGCCGCGTACTATCTGTATAAGACCGGCGTTTCCACTCCGATCAAGTCGGTTTCCGGTTCCAGCATTTCTGCCCTCGGTGTTGTCACCTTTAACGGTCTTTCCGAGACTGTTTCGGCCAACGTCACCAATGAGTATTATGTCACTGTCGACCTGACTCAAGACAGCAATCAAGCTGGCGCGAATGTCCAGGTCGCCTTAGAAGGCTATAACATCATCGATTCCGACAGCAACAATGTCTATGATTCGACGAATGATTCCGGTCATGCCGATACATTGTCGATGCCTTCGGCGAGAAAGATCGCCTTGGTCAGCGCTGGTTCTCTCTGGTTGGCTGTGGATAACACCAACACCAACACGCAGAAGAGTCAGCTCGTCGTCGCGGGTAACACTGTTCCGTATCTGGCCGCTTTCAAGATGAGAGCGACCAACGAAAACGTGAAGATCACGAATCTTTCCGTTGACGTGAGCAATTCCAACGCGGCCAGCATGTTCTCCAGTTTGGAGATTGACGATTCTACCGGCGCCCCTCTGGCCACGGTGAATAACGTCACTGCTTCGACCACCTTCGCCAATATCAACTTGATCGTCCCGATGAGCACCCAGACTTATTACTTGAAGGGTACTTTGAGACCGATCGGCCAAAATCAGGTTGGCGTGTCCCAGGCTTCGACCACGTTCAACATCTATGGCATCACTGCCAAGGGTGTTGCTTCGAACCTCTCGTTGACTGGCGCGACGACCACGGCGCAGACCTGCGCTTCATTGAGCACCTGCTACGTGTCTAGCGGTAATTCGCATCGGGTTTCAACCCTCAATTCGAATTACACCGAAACTGTCGCGTCTCGCATCTCCTCGGTTGACTTGGTCAGCTCGGGCGGCGGTTGCAGCTTGGCGTCTTCTTTGACTGCTGGTCTCAACACTGTTGCCGTCATCAAGATCACCACTGACAACACCGGCGCCAACACTCTGTTGAGCGGCGATGTCGTCAAGACTATTTTGGATAAGGTCCAAGTTGACTTTACCAAGACCAATGTCGGCACCCCGACCTTCACCATCCAGAAGTGCAGCGGTTTGGATACCACTCCGACGGACGGAACGGTTTCCGTCAACGGTTCTGCTTCCAGCACCTCCTTCGCTTTGGGTACCGGAGTTTTGCCGAACGATGCTTTGATCCCGAGCCAGACCACCGTGTACTTCAAGGTGGTTGCCAACATCCCCTCGGTGTCTAGCACCGCGGGCAACAGCAGCATGGAAGTCGATTTGAACCATTTGGACGGCACTCAATGGGCCAACTTCACTTGGAAGGATTCGTCCGATGTGTCCGGCGACGTCACTGCCTTGCTCTTGTCCAACAGCTCGATCCAGGGCACCAAGTTGACGAACTAGTAGTATAAAAGTTTCGGCGAGCAGCTTCTGGAAAAACTCGCTCACTTGCCCCCCGCAGCTTTTTGCTGCGGGGGGTGAGTTTTTTTAACAGAGGAGGCTATATCCGCAAGGGTAAGCCCCTTTTGTTTTTAGAAATCCCCGGACTTTTTACGGTTATAACGGCAATAGTTAATTAGTTGATTAGTTAATTAGTCGTAGTAAAACGCAGTTCGTTGGCAGAGAAAAAAGCTATCTAATTTTCAACTAATTAACTAATCAACTAATTAACTAAGCACATTTTGACTTTCCCCAAAAATTAAGCTAAAATTCTTTTATATTAATTAAAATTACTTATAATTGCTAAGTATTATGTCCCAAAAAGTTTATCTTTGGATCCTGAAAACCGGAGTGATCGCTTCCTTCCTCTGTGTTTTTTTCGTGTTTAAAAATTTGCTTTTTCCTTACATTACTTCCAAGCAGATCCCTTTCAATATTTTGGTCGAGGCGCTGCTGGTTTTCTGGCTGGCTTTTATCATCAAATATCCGCAATGGAATCCGTTCCGCGGCATCAGCAAGACCTGGCCCTTCAACCTCATTCAATTCGTCAAGCCCAAGGCCGAGATCGTCGCGGCGGCTGGGCCAGAAGCGGAAATAAAAGATCGGCGGAATAAGAATAAAGATTTGACGCCGGAGCAGGCGAGCGAACCGATCGGCAAGAATAATATCTATATCACCTTGACCTTGTCGCTTTTTTTCCTCGTCATTTTGATTTCTTGTTTTACCGGCGTGGATTTCCATATGAGTTTTTGGAGCAATGCTGAAAGAATGCTGGGGGTCTATCACATTTTGCATTTCTTCGCTTTGTATTTGATCGCCATTACCGTTTTCCGCGATTGGCGCGATTGGCAGATCGTTTTTACCGCCTTGATCCTGGCGGCGTCCGGCGTGGCGATCGGCAGTTTGCCATCTGGCAGCGAAGTCTACAGCACGCTCGGCAACAGCCTCTATACGGCGGTCTTCATGATCTTCGCTTTTTATTTCGTCCTGATCGTTTTTTTCCATAAAGAGGGAAACGACCGGAAAAAAGGCTATCCGTTCGTCAATTGGTTTTATTTTCTGGCCATCCCTTTCCTTTACATCCAATTTTATAAAGTGAACAAAGCCGGCGACGCGGTCGGAATGCTGATGGGCGCGGCCGCTTTCGTCTTCCTCTTCGGCGTGATCAGCAAGAAAAAAGCTCTCCGTTTCGCGAGCTGGTTTTTGGCCGCGGCCGTGGTCGGGCTGATTGCCTTCGCTTTTCTCTTTCATAGCAATCCGATCATCGCCCATAACCGTTTTCTGGCGAAATTCAATACTAACCGCGCCACCTTCCAGACCCGGCTGTTATCCTGGGAAGCGGGCGTGAAAGATTTTCACAATCATTGGCTTTTGGGCACGGGTTTCGGCAACTACGCGATAACTTTCGATAAATATTTTTCCGCTAAATTTTATAATTATTCCAAGTCGGAAACTTATTTCGACCGCGCGCACAACAATATTATCGACCTGACTTCCACCACTGGCATCTTGGGGATTCTATCCTATCTTTCCATTTTTATTTTCGTGGCGATTTATCTGATCCGCGCCTTAAAGCGCGGCCGGATCAAGCCGATCGAGTTCTGCCTGATCGGTTCGCTCCTGGTCGCTTACTTCGTGCAAAATCTGGACGTCTTCGATTCTTTCGTTTCGTATATGTGCATCATGATCGTTTTGGCTTATATCAATTGGCTGGCCAATACCGGCGAAGATCGCGGCAACACCCGGGCCCTGCTCTCTCGCGGCGGGCAAAATGGTTTTGCCGACCGGGAAATTTTCGCCTTAATCGGCGCCGGCCTGGTGGCCGCCTTCTTAATATATAACTATGCCATCCTGCCGCTGCGGATGCTGACAGGAGTGATTAACGGGCAAATGGCTTTTGCCCAAGGCGACATCTCCGCTGCCGTACAAATCTATAAAGACGCTCTATCCGATAATACGCCGATCGACAAGGACGGCCGCTCGATGCTGATCCGCGCCGTGGCTGATTACGCTTACGACATTTCCAAATTGCCGCCGGCCCAGGCTGACGAGGCGATTGCTTTTGCCGCGGCCAAAGGCGAACAGAATCTGGCCTATAATCCCCAAGACAGCCTGACGCAGATGGAATTGGCCAGAGTCTATGATGTCGGCGATAAAATTGTCAGCGACCCGACGTTAAGAAATTCTTACGCCCAGGCCGCGATTAAAGAGATCGACGGTTCGATCGCCGCCAGTCCGCAACGAGTTCCGGTTTATTTTATCAAGGCGCAGATTCAACTCGGGCTGAATCAAATTGACGATGCGATCGCCACCTTGCGGCAAGCCGCCGCGATCACCGATGATTTTCCGGAGACTTCTTGCCAGCTGGGCCAAGCCTATATTATTAAACAGAATGAATTGCAGCAATCCAAAGCGGCCAGCTCCACCGTTGATGAAGCCGGCAATAAGGCCTGGTCGGCGATGGATAATTG
>DATJQC010000031.1:0-2414 GCA_035506055.1 Candidatus Nanoarchaeia archaeon
GTAAATTTTGAAAAGCCAGCGGCGCCTTGTCGATCACGCAATAAGTCTTTTCCGGCTTATCGTGATTCAACAAGACGAAAATAATCGCCAAAAAAGCGATGACAAAAAAAGTTTTCATGATTGATCCTTTCGGTTTGTTCCGGTTTTTTGCTGATTTATTTATAAAAAGAACCTCTGATTTACTGTCTATATATTAGCATATTTTAGATAAAAAGTCAATAGCAACGCCTACAAAAAAGCCCTTGTAATCATCATATCAACAATGATTACAAGGGCTAAACACTATTCCGTGGCTAAAATCTTTTCCGTTACTTCTGGAAGCTTGGGCACTTCGTCCTTCAGCGACATCAGATAGCAATATACAGGCCAAACTTTCCTGACATAGGAAATTTTATCAGATCCTTTATAATGCCTGATTCTGGCTTCAACCTTGCCATCGCCTGCTTCGTAGCCGATCAGCATTTTTTTCACATCGCCGTGAAAAAGCCGAGCGCTGCGCAGCAAGTGATCAGTTCCCAAACTGACGCTGATCTCCGGTCGGAATAATACTTGCTGGATTTTCGCTTTGCCTGTCGGAAATTTTCCCCGCTTACCCCACAGTTCTCTGGCCGTAGTAAAAATTAATTGCATCAAGCCGCTGGCCGTGGTGTGTCGGTTATAAGCCATTGAATCTCCCTGGGATTCAATGGAAACCATTGCTACGCCCAACTTTTTCAAATTAATCGAGTCGGGAATTCCCAAAGTCGGATTAGACAACTTGGCTTCCATAGAATCGCCGATCAGCTGGCCGTATTTTGCCATGATCTCCGGACACTTCTCGATCCCGATCTGCACCGAACTCCTGATTTCCAATTCTTCCAAAATCCTGGCGGAAAATGCTTTGTCGCTCAAGACGGCGCGCATGACATCCTCTTTATATTTCGTCAGGATATCCGCGAACGCCATGTTCGCCAATTTTTTCGGCGAAACATAATCCTTAGCGGGCGGACTAATTTCGGAAACAGTCTTAATCGCCCGATTCATAGTCGAATCGGAAATGACCGGACATTTCGGCTTCGGCGCGTCCGCGGCTTTGGCTTCCGCTTCGGCTTTAACCAACTGGCTATCCTTGATGGCAATCTCCACCTTAGCTTTAAACAGATTCTCGATGCCTGGTCCGAAAAAATACAACACCAGGCCGGCGAAAAATAAAATCACCAATGAAACGCGGACGAACAATTTTAGGTCTTTGGCGTATTTCACGGCTATCTCCTCGGCCCGATTGAGCCTGGAATGGGTTATATTTCAAGGTACGTAATTAAGCCACCGTATCATATTTTTTCAATTCTGTCAATACAATTATGTCAAGGAGAAAACCGCCCCCTCGCTTTTTTTAGCTTTGCCAAAAAAAATAGCCTGCAGCGGATAACCGGCAGTATGCACAATTAAACATGCTTTATGCTGCTTGTTACATGTTACCTGCTACCTGATAAAGTTGATATGCTTCGCGTCGATATAATCGATGAAGCGGCTTTTGGTCGCCGCGTAGCCGTTATCGTTATATCGGCTGTAAGAAATAAAAATCTTTTTCTTGGCGCGGGTCATCGCCACATAGAATAATCTTTTTTCTTCTTCCAGATCGGATTTGGCGATCGGAAAGATATATTCGTTCATCCCGATGATGAAAACATAATCGAATTCCAAGCCTTTCACCTGATGCGCCGTGACGATCGGGATTTTTCCTTTTTCCAAACCGAGGAAATTGATGTCTTTGACCAGCGCGGCATATTGGATAAGTTCGCGCAGAGAAATTTCCGGGCGCTTGTCAGGATTATCTTTTTCGGCAAAAACTTTTTTCAATTCCTCGATCGATTTTAATCGTTTGACAGCATCAGGATCGTGCTCATAAAATTCCTTCAACCCCGATTCTTCCCAGACTTTTTCCAAAGCCGCCGGCGGACGGATTTCCAAGACGGCTTTCTGCCAGGCGTCGATCACGCCGGAAAGTTTTAAAAATTTCATCGAGTATTCTTGCCAAATTTTTACCCGCTCGCCTGATCCCTTTTTCAGCCGTTCTATTTCCACGCCGAGCAAATCGATGGTTGCCGCGACATCGTCGGCGGCATCATGCGTGGCCGAGGCCAGGCCGAGCAATTCCGCCAAAGTACTCAAGCGGTAATTCGGAGATTCGACTACGCGCTTGGCCAGATCGAGCGTATCGTAATATTCTTTGAATTCAAAATCCTCTCCCCGCCGTTTGCCGTTTTCAGCCAGCATCGTCAAATCAAAATTCACATTATGGCCGATCGCCGGATCAGCGCCGATGAATTCTTTCAAATCTTGCAAAACTTTTTTCGGATCTTCGCCCTTTTCCCGCAAAAATTTATCCGACAAGCCGTGAATTGATTCGGAAAATCCCACCGGAATATTATTTT
>DATJQC010000032.1:0-3948 GCA_035506055.1 Candidatus Nanoarchaeia archaeon
TTCGTCGCGCTACGCGATCGATTCCGAGAACGGCAGAAAATTATCCGAAAGCGAAAAAAAGATCATCATCGATCTGTTGACCGTATATCGCAATTTGAAATTCTTTCCGGATGTTTTTGGCGATGCGCCCATCGATCAATGGAATATCCTGCCGGTGAAACCGAGCGAGGTGAAAAAAGAAATTCCGCTTAAAACCCGCGCCGCGCTGGAAACGGCGCGTACCAGTATTCCCGGCCGGGCGGAAAAAGCGGCGGCCGAGGAAAAGAGCGCCGCTGACGAACAAAAAATGCGCGAACTCCGGGAAGCTCTGGATAAATATCCCGCCTCCAGCCTGCAGCGCAAAGCCGTGGAAGAAGAGATCAAAAAGCTGGAAGGAAGAAGTAGAAAGTAAAAACATAACGCTAATACCGCGAATTATAAGCGAATACCACAAACAATACATCTTAGCATTGTAAACATTTTATGGAGGGGATTGTTTATAAAGATTTGTCTTACAAGATATACGGTTTATTATTTAAGGTTCACCGAGAATTGGGATATTATCGAAACGAGAAGCAATATGGCGATTATTTTGAGGAATTGCTAAAAGCCGAAAGGATTGGATATGTCAGAGAATATAGATTTAATGATGAACGGCTCGGAAACGGGATAGTCAGATGCATTTGCGATTTTATCATCGACAATAAAATTATTATTGAATTTAAAGTTAAGGAATTTATTACCAAAGACGATTATTATCAAGTTCAACGATATTTAATAACATTAAATTTTAGATTAGCTTTGATTGTTAATTTTAGACAACGCACTCTGTATCCTAAAAGGGTTTTAAACAAATATTTTTCAATTCAATAGTTCGCGGTATTCGCTTATAATTCGCGGTATTCGTGTCAGATAAGAAATTGGTTTTATATGTTAGAGTATTTAGAGAAATTCAACAATCTCCCCGATGAAGTCAAACAGAAGATTTCTTCCGGCGCGGTTTTGGGCGTGATCGAAGAATTGGAAGGGGAATATGGCGTGAATCTGGCCACTTTCGTGATGCGCGTGATGGTGGGAGATTTGTATTATAAAAATCTTACGGCCAACCTGATCATCGAATTCGATCTGAAGCCGGAAGTGGCGGCCCGCTTGGCCGCGGATTTGAACGCGAAGGTTTTTTCCGAAGCGATGGATTATTTGAGCGCGGCCAAGGCGCCCCAGGCCGCCGCGCCAGTGGAAGAGGTTTCGCCTTTTTTCGGTTCGCGCGCCGCGGTTCCGCCGGCCGAGAACGCCGCGGCTCCGGCGATCAAACCGATCAGCCCGATCGTCCGCCGCGCGCCGGCTGTTGCCAAACCTCCGGCTAATTTTTTGGAAGAAGATAAGTCGGATATCGCGGCGATGGGAAAGATAACTTCGGCCTTGAAGAGCGTGCCGCAGGAAAAAATCCAGCTGCTGCCGCAGGAAATTATCAAAGAAGAGCGGCTGGGTTTTGCCAGTGATAATTTGCGCAAAAGATTCGGGGAAATTCTGCTTTCTTATTTGCGCGGGGTGCGCACTAAAGTCGAAGTCCGGGAAAATCTGCTGAAGGCGGTGGCTTCCGGCGGCGTGGCCATGTCTCCCGCGGACGCTGATCGCGTTTTGAATGTCGCTCAAAAGAAATTAAACGTTGATGAAGAAAAATTCGCGGCCGGTCCGGTTAAGGTAACCGCCAAAAGCGGATCGGGCGGCACCAATTTTATTTTTAATGAAAACGAAATTAAGCAGGCTCTGGCCCAGCGGGTTAATCCGTCCGCGGCAAAACCGGCCGATTTAAGTTCAAGTGTCCGCGATGTCGGTTATGATCTGTCGGCTTTGAAGAATCGCCCCGCTCCGGCCGCTGTCCCGGTTCCCGTTTCCCCGGCCGCGCCGGCTCAAGCAATTTCCGCGGCAAAAAAAGAGGCTGTTCTCGAGGAAAAATTGGCCGCTCCGGCGCCGGTGAAGACAATGGATATTCCGCCCAGCGCTCCGAAAATTCAGGCCGCGGCCGAGACGGCCGTGTCCCGGAACGACGAAACCAAGCGCGCCGCCGCCGTGGTGGGAAATAAAAAAAGAATGGAGGATATCAAGCCGGCGCCGCGGATTATGAGCCCGATCGACGAATTGGCTTATATGGATCTGGTCAGCTTCCGCCGGCTCGATCCGTCACCGGCCGCCCGCGTCGGCAAGCTCGAGGAGAAGATCGCGCTGCTGGAAAAAGAAGGCATTGATAAGAAAATCGAAGGTATCCGGGCCTGGCGGCTTAATCCGGTGAGCAAGACTTATCTGGCGATGGGGCAGGAAAGCATTGGCTCGGGCAAGAGCATTGATGATATAATAAAAGAACGGAAGGATCAGGGGTTGAATTACCTTTCCCGCGAAGAATTCGAAGCGGTAATGGACCTTAATAATAATCTTAGATTTTAATCGCATAACGCGTAACGCGTAACGCATAACGGTTTATGGATTTTCATGAAGAGTTAAAATTGCTTATTCATCAATATGTAAAGTTCGTTTATAGAGTGACAAAAAATTTTCCTAAGGATGAATTATATGGCATAGTTTCTCAATTCAGAAGAGCGGCAATGTCTATAATGTTAAATTATGTCGAGGGTTATGCCAGAAGAACCGGTGAGGGCTGCAGAGTTTATAATAATTTTTTAAATATTTCCTACGGTTCTTTAAAAGAGTCGAAATATTTATTATTTTTTTCTTTTGATGAAAAATACATTTCCGTGGAAGATTATAATATAGGTTTTGAGTTATCCGAGAGAATTGGAAAAATGATATGGAGTTTAATAAAATAGAAGCCGTTATGCGTTATGCGTTACGCGTTATGCGAAGCTATGCAGATGTTCACCGTTCCTCAATTCATCGATGTTGAGGATAAAATTATCGGGCCGATCACTACCAGGCAATTCATCATCTGCCTGGTCGGTTTGGGCGTCTTGGTGCCGGCCTGGAGATTCCTTGACTTGCTTTATTTCATTCTGGTGGCGCTGCTTGATTTCGTGGTGGTCGGCGCTTTCGCTTTTGTGAAAATAAACGGCCGGCCATTCCATTATTTTGTTCTGAACGTCATTCAAACTTTCAAGAAGCCGAATCTCCGGATCTGGAATCATCGCAATCCGCTCAAAGATCTGTTATCCGCCGAGGAAGCCGCTACCGAAGAAGTCCCGACGGTTACCAAGCCGGCGGCTGGACGCGAACGGCTGGTCAGCTCGCATCTTAAAGAGTTGTCATTGATTGTCGATACTAAAGGAGTGTATAAGGGGGAAGAAGGGGAAGAAATTGTTTAATGCAGGTAACAGGTATCAAGTAGCATGTAACAAATTTTAGTCATGTTACGTGCTGCATGTTTCATGATATATGCCAACCAACCAGCTCGCCAAAGGAAAGATTTCGGTTTCCACCCAGCAGTATTTGGATATTGCCGAAATCAAGGATGACGTGGTAGTGATGCGCGACGGCACTTTGCGGGCCGTGCTTTTGGTATCCAGCATCAATTTCGCCTTGAAAAGCGAAGAAGAGCAGGAGGCGATCGTTTCCTCTTACGTCGGTTTTTTGAACAATATAAATTTTCCCGTCCAGATCGTCATCCAGTCGCGCAAGCTGAACATCGAGGCTTATCTGGCCGAATTGAAGCAAAAAGAAAAAGAGCAATTGAATGAATTGTTGAAAATCCAAACCCATGAATATATCCAATATATCCAGGAGCTGGTTTCGCTCGGCGATATTATGAGCAAAAGTTTTTATCTGGTCGTGCCTTATAATCCGCTGTCGGATAAGCACAAAGGATTTTTTTCTTCAGTCAACGAAGTGTTCAAACCGGCGACTCTGGTGCGGATGAAGGGGAGAAGATTCGACCGCTACAAAAAAGAGCTTGACCGGCGGCTGGAATCGATCGGCAGCGGTCTGGCTTCGGCCGGTCTGAAAACCGTCCAACTCGATACG
>DATJQC010000033.1:0-8576 GCA_035506055.1 Candidatus Nanoarchaeia archaeon
TCGTACTTTTTTATCTCTGGCTGAGACATAGTAATGAGCTTTGGCATAGAGTAGAATGTTAGGGTTAATTACCCGATTATTCTACCCCAGGTAGGACATTTCTATTTCTCCTAAGTAGGACATTATCATTTATTTTTCACATATCAGAAATTTCTTTGATTTTCTTGACGAAATACTAAGTTTTTTGTTATGATAATTATCAATAAAGCATTGAGGCCGCTAACACGGCCGAGCGGGGGAAGAAAGGGATTAAATTCCGAGTAGAACCCTCCGGGAGTTCCCGTTATCGAACCAATAGCGCTTAAGCGTTATGAGAATAAAGCGAGGTGGCACCGCGTTAAGTGATATCACTTAAGAACGCCCTTGCAAGATCGACATAATTTTTTATGTTAGTTTTGCAAGGGCGCTTTTTGTTTCAATGCCAATTTTTAATCTTCAAATTAGTTTTAAGTTTTTTAAATTAATAATCAATATTGCATATCGCACAACGCGTAACGCATAACGGTTCTAAAATACGTTACGCGTTATGAGTTATGCGTTACGCGAAATAATATGTTGCGTTCTCATACTTGCGGACAATTAAGAAAATCGGAAATCGGCCAGACCGTCGAGCTTTCCGGCTGGGTTTATCGCCGCCGCGATCACGGCGGAGTCATTTTTATCGATTTGCGCGACCGCTATGGCGTGACGCAGATTAAGTTTGACGTCAACCACGGCTCCAGCGAGGAAATAATGAAAAATGCCGATCAATTAAGAAGCGAATGGGTGATTAATGTTAAAGGAAAAGTTGCGGCGCGGCCGGAGGAAATGATCAATGCTAAATTAGGAACCGGCGAGATTGAAATTGAAGCCGCGGAATTGAAAATTTTAAATAAATCCAAAGCTCTGCCGTTTGAGTTGGAAGAAGAAAAAGAAAGCCAGGCCAATGAGCAGCTAAGATTAAAATATCGTTTTTTGGATTTGCGCCGAGAAAAATTGCAGACGATCATGAAGAAGCGCGATGAAGTCATTGTCGCGATCCGCGAATATTTTCATGAACGGAATTTTATCGATATTCAGACTCCGATACTCGCCAATTCTTCGCCGGAAGGGGCCAGGGATTATCTGGTTCCCTCGCGGCTATACCCGGGAAAATTTTACGCCCTGCCGCAAGCGCCCCAGCAATTCAAGCAATTGCTGATGGTGGGCGGTTTTGATCGTTATTTTCAGGTGGCACCCTGCTTCCGCGACGAAGATCCCCGCGCCGACCGCCATCCGGGAGATTTTTATCAGATCGATTTTGAAATGAGTTTTGCCAGCCAGGAAGATGTCTGGGCGGTTACCGAGCCGTTAATGATTCAGCTTACCGAAAAATTTACCGATAAAAAAATCGTCGCCAAACCTTTCCCCCGAATTACTTTTCAAGACGCTTTGGCCAAATACGGTTCGGACAAGCCGGATTTGCGGTTTGAGATGCCGATCAAGCCGATTACGGCATTGATCAAATCGGATTGCGGCTTTTCGGTTTTTGCCAGCGCGGTGAAAGATGGCGGCGTGGTGCATGCTTTGAAAGTCGACGGTGGCAATGTTTTTACCCGCAGTATTATCGATGAACTGACCGAATTGGCTAAAACCAAAGATGCCAAAGGCTTAGCTTACATTCAGATGAGGCCGGAAGGTCCGGCTTCGCCGATCAATAAATTTTTGGGCGACGAATTGATGAATAAAATAATTAACGAAGTCGGGGCCAAGACCGGCGACATAATTTTCTTCGGCGCGGATAAATTCCGCACCGTCTGCGCGGCTTTGGGCGCGGTGCGCTCGAAATGCGGAGAATTGCTTGGCTTGAAAGATCCGAAAAAGATTTCCTTTGCCTGGATTATTGATTTTCCGATGTATTCCATGTCGGAAATCGAGCCGGGCAAGGTTGATTTTGAACACAATCCCTTTTCAATGCCATCCGGAGGCTTAGAGGCTTTGGAAAAAGAGCAACCATTGAATATTAAAGCTAATCAGTATGATATGGCCTGCAATGGCTATGAAATTTTATCGGGAGCGATTCGTAATCACGATCCGAAAATAATGTATAAAGCTTTCGCGATTGCCGGCTATACCAAAGAAGAAGTCGATCGGAAATTCGGCGCCATGATCAGCGCTTTCGAATTCGGCGCTCCGCCGCACGGCGGCGCGGCGATCGGCTTTGACCGCTTATTGATGATTCTCACGGATTGCGATTCAATCCGCGACATTTACGCTTTTCCCAAGGACGGCGCGGGCCGCGACGTGATGATGGACTCGCCGTCGGAAGTTTCGCCAAGGCAACTCAAAGAACTTCATATAAAAATGGAAGAAAAATAATTGATAAGTCGAATTTATGGTCTTTCTTTTTCCTTTGTGTTAAAATATAGGTGTTTAAGAATTAATCAAATAAAAATATGCCAATAGACGCGCAATTAAAAACTGTGGATAAAAACGGCGAAATGAAAGAGGAGTTTTCCGTGTCTTTTACCAATGGGGCGTTAGAACAGATAAGGGAGCTGCAAAAATTTTTCAAGACGCCGGATGAGGTGTCCGTGGTAAAAATGGGAATCAGCCTTTTGCAAAAATACCGGGAAGAAAGTCCCAATAACAATTAACGGTATGAATGCAAAAGAAAAAATTGAAGATAAGGTTGGTTCGGATTTTGCCAGTCAATACCAAGATCAGCTGGATCATGATCGAACAAGAAATAAAATTATTTGTGTTTTTAAAGAACAGATAGGCACGGTAGATTTTGCTAACGAGGTGAAAAAATACGCCGCCGAAGAAATGGATAAACGAGTTTTCCGAAGCGTTCAATATTGGATTACCGTAATTTTGACTACGGCGATAACCGCGTTTATCGCTGTCTTGATTGGCCAAACCTTTAAGTGATGCCTATTAAATTATATTCGGTGATTGAAAAGAGGCGGAAGAAGCCTCTTTTTGCTTTATTCAGCGGAAAATACTATAATTAAAGAAAATTGATTAATATTCTTAATTCTTAAAGCTTAATTTTTAATTCCTAAAATTATGGATCAATCAACTGCGGTTGCCGCGCCCAAGAGCAATGCGGCCAAATTCGTTTTTCTTTATCTTTTGCATCTGGTGGCGCTCGGTTTTATGACCGTTTCTTTCGGCAATGTCATTTTTCAGATCATTAATAAATATATTCCCGATATCACGGCTCCTTTCGCGGAAAATAAATTCGCCATTTCCGCCCTGCTGGTTTCCATACCGATTTTTTACGTGGTCAGTTATTTGATTCAAAAAAGTTTATTTTCAGGCGAATTAAAGAAAGAATCCGCCATCCGGCGCTGGCTCACTTATTTAATTCTGTTCGTTTCGTTCCTGATTTTTTTCGGCTGGCTGATTTATTTCGTCAACAGTTACTTGAATGGCGAAGTGACATTTCGCTTCGTCCTAAAAACGATTACCGTTTTGATTATCGCCGGCGCGGTCTTTGGATTTTATTTTTACGATATCCGCCGGCCGGTTGTGGAAAATGTCAAAGACAAGCTCTTGAAAATATTTTTTATCGTTTCCCTGATTATTGTCATCGCCGCTTTTACCGCTTCGTTTTTTACCGTGGAATCGCCGTCTTTGGCGCGCGATCGAAAGCTGGATGATCAGATAACTAATAATTTCAACAACATCTATCAGTGCGTTGACATGCACTACAATCAAACGCAAAAATTACCCGATGGTTTTGCCACGATGTTATCCGAGTGCCCTTATTTGACGGCGGATAATATTAAAGACGCTCAAACCGGCCAGAACTTTACCTATGATATTACCAGCACGACAACTTATGAAATTTGCGCTAATTTTAGGACTTCTAATATTGGCGCAGCCAATAATCCGCAAGGAATTTATCCGGTCGCGCCCGGTTATAACGGCTCGGCTCACGCTGCCGGTTACCAATGCCTGAAAGGGCAGGTTTTCCCGACGGTAAAAACTTTATATTAATAGCGGCTAAGCTTTTAAAAAAAATGCGCCACGAATCGGTTGGCGCATTTTTACGATGATTATTTTGCGACATTGATTTGATCAATATTAAAATATTTTTTTTCGTGCTATAATCTTAAAGAGAGTTCCCTGAACAGAGTGTTACGCTCGATTTGATAAAAACTCTTCCCTAAAAAAAATAATCATGCTATCATATGAATATGAGCAAGCCAGAGGTAAAAAAAATTCCGGTCGCGTTGATTAAATATTTGGAGACCAAAGGAATCAGTCCGAAAATTTTAGAGCACAAAACGGTGTACACGGCGATTGACGCGGCCAATACTTTGAAAAGAAAAATGGACGAGATCGTTAAATCTCTTTTGGTCAAAGCGGATAATTATTATTACATTGTTTGTCTGCCGGCTAATCAAAATCTGGATTTTGCCAAAATTAAAAGCGCCATCGAAAAGGAGACGGGGATTAAAGTGAAAACCGTCCAGATTCCTTCCGAAAAGGCGATGCAGGAAATTTTAAAGCTTAAAAATCAGGCGGTAACGGCTTTCGGCGGGTATCATCAGCTGCCGATATTAGCGGAAAAAAAGTTGGCCGGAATCAAACAGGCGATATTTTCCTCGGGAAGCTTTAACCATTCGCTGGAATTAAGGATGAAAGATTTTCTCCGCCTGGAAAACGCGGTTTTAGCCAGCTTTGGCATAAACAAAAAAGTAAAGTTAACTAACACGCACCCATCTCCATCAATTAAGATGAAGCCAGGCGCGAATAAAAAAATGGCTAAGAAAAGAAAGGCTGCCAAGAAGTCCAAGAGAAAGGCTTCGAAGAAAAAGAAGAAATAATATAGAGGCAGTTTCGAGGAGGTCCGCTTTGATCCGTATGGATTAAGGCGGATTTCGTATAGGGGACTTTGTTTTTATTTTCTATTTTGGGTATATAATGCGAATACTACAAATTGTATACGAATGCTACGAACAAAAATCAGGCTAGATTCGGTGGATAAAAGGTCTTTCGCATACCGATTTTATTTGATAATATAGATTATGATGCTACCCGATTTTAATTCGTTAGGATATTCGCTGTATTCGCGTATAATTCGTGGTATTCGCATCATATACCCATCTTGCCATTATGATAAACGTCAAATTAGAAAAATTTGAAGGGCCGCTATCTTTGCTTTTGAAGATAATTGAGGCGGAAAAGATGGATATTGCCGAGATATCGCTGGCTAAGATCGCCGACCAGTACGTGGAATTTATCAGGACTACTGATGATATTGATCCCGAGGCGATGGCGGATTTTTTGGTGGTGGCCGCTAAATTGCTTTACTTGAAATCGCGGGCGCTTTTGCCCTATCTTTTTCCCGCGGAAGAGTCTGATCAGGATGATTTGGAGCGGCAATTGAAAATGTACCGCGAATTTTTGGAAGCGATGAAAAAATTGGAAAGCCGGCTTAAGGAAAAGCGTTTTATGTTCGCTCCGACCGAGCGAAAATTGTGGAAAATGATCGGGGCGGAGGAAAAATTTTTCGCGCCGCCGAAAAAATTACGCGCGGAAGATTTGGCTGCCTGTTTTCGGGAATTATTGGTCAACAAGAAAATTGTTAGTTTAGAAGAAGAGACGATTCGGCATAAAGTTAATATTGAGGAAAAAATTCAGGGCATCCGCGACGCGCTTCTTACCCAGTTAAATTTAAGTTTCCGGGAATTTTTAGCTAAAGCCGAATCAAAGACCGAAGTGATTGTCAGCTTTTTGGCAGTTTTGGAATTGATGAAACAGAAAACGATTTCCGTGGAGCAGGGCGAACTCTTCGCGGAGATATTGATCAGCCGGAAACAAAACATTGTTTAATAATAATGAGATCCGAATATCATAAATCGATTTTAAAATATTAGAGATTAAAAATGATGTTCGCAGTATTCGCTTAAAATTTGCGGTATTCGCGTTATAATCACGATTATTATATGGACAAATTATCATCTAAAATCGAATCATTGCTTTTCATTTCCGGGCGGCCGATGTCGGCTAAAGAATTAGCCGAACTGACGGGCAGCGAAGTCAAGGAGATCGAAGTCGCCGGCGCGGAACTAATCGCCGAAATCAAAGAAAAAAATCCGGGTATCCGGATTATCAAAAACGGCGCCAGCTGGCAAATGGTAACTTCGCCGGGAAACGCGGCGTTGATTCAAGAATTCGTGAAGGACGAGACAACTGGCGAATTAACCAGGCCGAGTTTGGAAACTTTGACGATCATCGCTTACCGCGGACCGGTTTCCAAAACTGATTTGGATCGAATTCGTGGCATTAATTGTTCTCTAATATTACGCAATTTATTGATTAGAGGATTGGTCGATGTCCGTGATGACAAGAAAAAAGATGAAAGTTATTACACGGTGACGTTTGATTTTTTGCGTTTTCTGGGTTTAAATGAAGTGAAAGAATTGCCCGACTATGAAAAATTAAGCAAAGATGATACGATTGATAGAATCTTGGCGGATAATCCGTTAGCCGAAAAATTGGGCGGGAATCAGGCGGCTCTCGGCGCTGATGATGGAGAATAGCTATTAATTTTTTTTATGACATTCGAGCAGCAACTAAGCGAAAAAGCGATCATGGAAGGCCAGCCTGATTTTAATCCGGAAAATATTTGGGGCGGCAATGAATCCGATTGGGTTGATTGGCGCGCGGCTAAAAGAGAAATGGATTTGAAAAAATATTTTGAGGAACAGGCCAAGGAAATTCTTAGTGAAAAAACCCGCGCGGCCTTTAAGAAAACCCACGGCGATTTAAGCATCGAACCGAACGAAGACATGCTCGGCAGTTTTTTCACGAATTACGGCGGCTCGGTTTTTTTCAAGCGCCGCAATCTGCAATTCCGCCGCGATGTCGACTTTGCCAAGATCAAGGAATATTACGAGAATAAACTTTGGGAAAAAGAGCTTGAACAGCTTAGCCTTTACCAAAAATAATTTTTTATGACTTTGCCCGCCGCCCTCGGCTTTTTTGTTACCTCGATAGTCGCCAATTTTTTTTCGGCCAATATCGCCGTTCCGCCGGCTGACGCTTCTAACTTGCCAACCGGCGGCCGGGTTTTAGGGGCGATCGAACAAGCCTATTCTTTGCCCAGCGATGATTACGTCGCCTTTTATCCGGAAAATAATTTACCGCCCATCGCCGACAAGATCGTCATTCCCAAGCCAGGCGCGATTTCCGCCTTGACCGTTGTCGCGTCTTCCAGCATGGCGATCGATCGGGACAGCGGCGCCGTGCTGTGGACCGCCAACGCGGACGAGGCGCGTCCGATCGCCAGCATCACTAAATTGATGACCGCGCTGGTTTTCCTCAATTCTAATCCGAACATGGATAAAATTTACGAATTGCAGAAAGAAGACGTCCGGGTCGGCGGCAAAAGCTATATTTATCCGGGCGATCAGGTCAGAACCAGAGATCTTTTTTATCTGACCCTGGTCGGTTCGGATAATACCGCGGCCGTGGCGCTGGCGCGGTCGCTGGGCCTGACCGAAGCGGAGTTTGTCGAAAAGATGAACGTTCAAGCCAAACAATTCGGCTTGCTTGATACGAAATTCGAAGATATCTCCGGATTGAGCGATGGCAATGTTTCCACGGCGCGCGATGTGCTGACCTTGGCGAAAAAATGCCTGGCCAAACAACAAATCCGCGATACCACCATCGAGCAGAATTATGAATTTTCCACGCAGGAAGGCCGCGCTGTCCAGGTGCGGTCGACCGACGCGCTGCTTTCGGTTTTTCCAGTCGACGGCATCAATATCGTCGGCGGCAAAACCGGCCACACTGACAAAGCCGGCTATTGTTTTGTCGGGGAGTTCGTCAATCAAGCGGGCCGTAAGATAATTTCCGTGGTGATGGGAGCTGATTCCGACCAGGATCGCTTCGGCCAAACCAAAAAGCTGGTCAAGTGGGCATACGATAGTTTTTCTTGGCAATAGCCGAAGTTTATTAGACGGCAGGAGCATATTGTAATATAATGTAAAAAGAATTGTTTTTTGGAAATTGGAAATTGGAAATTTGAAATTATACCGGCTTCAAATTTCTAATTTCTAATTTCTAATTTCATGTCTTTATGTCTAAACAAGAAAAAAAGCCGGGCAAAATAATCATCGGCAACTGGAAAATGAAAAAGGGCTTGGCCGAAAGCGTAACTTTGGCCAAGGAAATAAAGGAAAAATTTAAGGATTTTCGGGAAGGCGGCAAGGAAATCGTGCTTTGTCCGACCCTGGTAGCCCTGACCGAAGTGGAAAAGGCGATTAAAGGGAGCGATTTGAAGCTGGGCGCGCAAAATGTGTTCTGGGAGGATCGCGGCGCTTATACCGGCGAAGTTTCGCCGCAGATGCTCGTTGAAACCGGCTGCCAGTATGTGATTATCGGCCATTCGGAAAGGAGAAAATATCTTTTGGAAAATTATGCCATGATCCATCAGAAAGTCCGCGAAGTTTTGAACACGGAAAAATTAATTCCGGTGGTCTGCATCGGCGAAGAAAACGAAGACCGCAAAACTGACCGCCGCGATTTTGTCCTCTTGAATCAGCTGCAGCAGGCTTTGGGCGGGATCGATATTTCTGAAAATCAGCGGATAATCG
>DATJQC010000034.1:0-4393 GCA_035506055.1 Candidatus Nanoarchaeia archaeon
TTTTTTCTCATCTATCTGGCCGCTTGGCTGGAAGCGCGGCGGAAAGATCTGCATGATTTCAAGCAGGGGATCGGCCCATTTCTACTGGTGCTGGGCGTTATCGCCGCGCTGATGCTCTTGCAGCCGGACCTGGGGACGCTCGCCATTATCGGCGCCATTTCCCTGATCGTCTATTTTGTCGGCGGCGGAAAAGCAACCCAGCTGCTGATCGTTTTGCTGCTGGCGGCTTTGGCGCTGGCCGTGATGGTGCATTTCAAGCCCTATCAGCTGCAACGTTTTGAGTGCGCTTTTGAGGCCAATGCCAACGTCAAAGCTGAATGCTACCAGCTCAATCAATCGCTCATCGCGGTCGGCTCGGGCGGCATTTTCGGCCGGGGCCTGGGGCAATCGCGCCAAAAATTCAATTACCTGCCGGAAGTCTACGGCGATTCGATCTTCGCGATCATGGCCGAGGAGATCGGGTTTGTTTTTGATACGGCCTTTCTCTTGCTGTTTATTTTTCTTTTTTATCGGATCGTCGTTGTTGCTAAACATTCGCCGGATCTGTTCGGCAAATTGCTGGCGACCGGCGTGGCTTCCTGGTTGGCCATCCAGACATTTTTCAATGTCGGCGGCATTATCGGCCTGATTCCGATGACCGGCGTGCCGCTGCCGTTCATTTCCCAGGGCGGATCAAGCCTGCTGGCGGTATTAATCGGATTAGGAATCGTTGCCAATATCAGCCGCCAGACAATCAGTCCGGCAAATCGTTAATTTTTTTTGACAATTTTGCTTATATTTGCTATACTTAAAAGACGATGCGTTAATTAATTATATTAACCTAAAAAATTATGTTTGGATTTGAAAACCCATTTAAAAGTAACACTGCCGAAGCTCCGGAAGAAAAAAGGAAAAATAAAAGTTCAAAAAGGGGCCTCATGGCTGCTGGTGTCGCCGCCGCTCTCTCGGTGGGCGCTGCTTCAGCTCATGCCGATGAAGCGATTGACGCGATGTTTGCCGCTAAGGCAGATGCCCATACCGAACATATCGAATCGGCCGATTCAGCCGATGTTTCGCAGAAATATGACGAAGAAACCGGACAGACTTTGGAACAGCTGATAAAGAAAAATGCTGCCGAAAATGCCGCTAATCTCGAACACAATAAGAAGGTTAGGAGCGAAAAGAGCAATGCAGGAAAGCAAATGGCTGCTGATTAATAAAATTAATTAGAATATTTAAAAAATAACTCAATTTGAGTTATTTTTTGTTTTGGTTTAAGATGAGCGTATATGGAGCAACGAGCAAAAAAAATAATTTTAGCCGGCGGCGGCACAGCCGGTTCGGTTTCGCCGCTATTGGCGATTGCCGAGGATATGAAATCCTTGAGAGATTTTGAATTTATCTTTGTCGGAACCAAGCATGGGATTGAAAAACAGATGGTTAAAAACGCGGGAATTCCGTATCGCGCCATTGCCGCGGGAAAATTGCGCCGTTATTTTGACTGGCGGAATTTTTGGGATATCGCCAAAATCAAACTGGGTTTTTGGCAGGCTTTTTTTATAATTTTAAAAGAGAAGCCGGATTTGGTAATGTCGGCCGGCAGTTTCGTGGCTGTGCCCGTGGTTTGGGCGGCCTGGTTTTTGCGCGTGCCAGTATTGGTTCATCAACTGGATATTCGTCCGGGGCTCGCCAATAAATTGATGGCGCCTTTCGCGCGGGTCATTACCGTGACTTTTGAAAAATCTTTGGCCGATTATGGCAAGAAAGCAATTTGGACCGGAAACCCCACGCGTAAATTACAAATTACAAATTACAAATTACAAATTAATAAATTTAATTTAAAAAATAATCTGCCCGTGGTTTTTGTAGTTGGCGGGGGTACGGGGGCGGAGGGAATAAATAAATTAGTCGAGGCTGGTTTGGAAAATTTGATCTCCTTTTGCCAGATCGTTCATTCGACCGGCAAGGGGAAAATGATCGCCAAACGGCACGAAAATTATCATCCCTTTGAATTTTTGAATGCCGATGAAATGATCACGGCGCTGGGCGAAAGCGATCTGGTCGTGGCCCGGGCCGGCATCGGCACGTTATCGGAAATTTCCGCGGCCGGCAAACCCGCGATCATTATTCCCATGCCTGATTCGCATCAGGAAGACAACGCCGCCCTGCTCTTGGAAAAAAACGCGGCGGTAGTCTTGAATCAGAAAATTTTGACCGCCGATTCCTTTGTCGCCGCGATAAAATTCCTGCTGGACAATCCGGCCGAGCGAGAAAGACTGGGCAAAAATATTAAGTTGTTATTTAAGAAAGGAGCTAACGAAAGCATAATCAAGCTTATCAAGATGTTAGTTTAAAATTTTAAATTTTGAAAAATTGTTAAATTCAGTCATTATTTCAAAATTGAAAATTCAAAATTGATGATTATGGATCTTGCCAAGATAAAAAAAATTTATATGATCGGCATCAAGGGCGTCGGCATGACCATGCTGGCGCAGTTTTTGGCGTCAAAAGGTTATGATGTTTCCGGTTCGGATACGGCGGAAGTTTTCATGACTGACCAGGTTTTGGCCAGGTTCGGTATCAAAGTCAATCAAGGTTTTAATACCGATAATCTTCCGGCTGGCGCTGATCTGATCATCTACTCCTCAGCTTATAATGCCGAAACGAACGTCGAAGTGGCCAGGGCAATGGCGGGAAAAATTAAAACATTGACTTATGCCGAAGTATTGGGTGAAATTTTCAATCAGATGTACGGCATTGCCGTTTGCGGTTCGCACGGCAAAACCACGACAACCGCTTGGCTGGGATATGTATTAATGAAGGCGGGATTGAAACCGAATGTTCTGGTGGGAGCGCGCGTCGAGCAATTCGACGGCGCCGGAACTTACGGCGACTCGGATTATTTAGTGATCGAAGCCGATGAATATCAGAATAAATTAAAATATTATAATCCTAAAGCGGTTTTGCTGAATAATATCGATCATGATCATCATGATTTTTTTCCGACCGAAGAAAGCTATGTCGACGCCTTCGTAAAATTCATCGAGAAAATTCCCAAGAAAGGTTTTTTGGTGACCAATTTCGATGATCCGATCATTGCCAAAATCGCTAATGTCAATTGCCGCGGCAAGATCATAACTTACGCGCTGAACCGCGAGGATGTCAATTTTTTCGCCTACGATATTAAACAGCAGGGCCTGAAGCAATTTTTTAAAGTTCGTTATTGCGAAAATAATAATTACCCTCTTGAGAGGCCTGCCTTCGCCAAGGCTACGGCAAGGCAAAGGGTGGCCGCCGCGCGCGGGACGGCTTTGTCCAACGAAGCCCAGCCCCTCTTGAAGGGGCTGGACGTAGTTGGAGGTGTGTCAGTGTCGGAAACGGAAGAACTCGGCGATTTCAGCATATCGCTAACCGGTAAGCATAATGTCTATAATGCCCTGGCCGTCATCGCCGCCAGCATTGAATTGAGTGTGGCTTTGAAAGACATCCGGACTTATCTCGGCGAATTTTCCGGCACCGACCGCCGCGCCAAGATTCTGGGCAAATTCAACGGCGCGACTATCATCGACGACTATGGCCATCATCCGACCGAAATTCGCGCGACTCTCGCCGGCTTGCGCGCCGCTTATCCTGATCAAAAAATAATCGCCGTGTTTCATCCCCATACTTTTACCCGCACCAAAGCCTTATTAAATGAATTTGCCCAAAGTTTTTCCGACGCCGACAAAGTGATCGTTCTGGATATTTACGGCTCGGCCCGCGAAAAGCACGGCGGCGTTTCCAGTTTGGATTTGATTGAGAAGATGAAAGAGTATGAAGAGAACAAACCCGCCTTCGCTAAAGCTACGGTGGGCAAGAATTTTGTCCATGTCCATGATTTGTTAGAATGTGAAAAATATTTGCGCGAAACGGTTGAGCGCGGCCAAGTTATCGTCCTGATCGGTGCCGGCGACGTTTTCCGGGTAGGCGAAGCGCTGGTCAATGGATAAAGTTAAATGTTAAATGATGAATGTTAAAATTTTATGAGAACCGCTAAAGTAGCGGTTTTTTTGTTATATTTTAGTTATTGACATTTTTTTGTTATTATGATAACTTGACATGTTAATACGTCCTTTTAAATTTATTTGGAAAATACAATACACATTTTAAAGGAGGCAAAACAATGAGCACCACTGATAGAAAAGTTGATCGTCAAATGATGATGGAGATGATTGATGCTCTGGCCCGAAGAGCGCAGAATATTGATTTGGATGGCATGCTCTACAGAATGTGCCATTTTTTGATTGCGTTTGTGCAAGTGGAAGTACAAAAATCGATAACCGAACGTCAAGGTCCTTCAAAAGAGCTTGAACTATTTTTAAAAGAAGTAAACGAAAAAGCTAATGATCGAGGAGTAACTTAAAGGGTATTACTT
>DATJQC010000035.1:0-11063 GCA_035506055.1 Candidatus Nanoarchaeia archaeon
TATCCGGGAGCATAAAAAATATCGACGGAAGATTAAAACGTTGAAGGATGATTATTCGGTCGAGCAAAAAAAGCGGATCATCGCTGATTTGCTGGGATTTATCGATGATTGGTGGATCAATCATATCAATCATGCCGATAAAGAATATACCGAATGCTTCCACCAGCACGGATTATATTGATATTTTTTTATGCGCGAAAAAAAAATTGCCGGAGTTAAAAACATCGATCGGCCCAAGCTGGTTTTTAGCCTGCGAATAGCCTCGCTAATTCTGGCGGCTGTCGTAATCGTGATCGGCATCCTGGCTTTGGTCGGCTGGCAATTCAATAATTTTGTTCTGATCACTTCTTTTGAAGGTTTCGTGCCGATGAATCCGCTCGCCGCCGTCGAATTTATTATTATCGGCTCGGCGATCGTCGCGGCCTTTTTTTGGCCCGCGAAACTGTTCGGCCGCTTATCCGTCGTTCTGGCCTTCTTGGCAATAGCTTTGGCGCTGATCAAGTTAGCCGATATTTTGGGTTTTAATTTGCCGGTTGATCAGGTTTTATTCGCTCAAAAATTATCGGAATTTTCTCCGGCCAGCCGCGTGCCGCCCATCGCCGATTTGAATTTTATTTTATTGGGAATAGCCGTTATCTTGTCGGATATCAAGTTTTGCGACCGAGACGCGGCGCAATATTTCGCCTTTATCGCCGCCAGCCTGGCTTTATTCATGTTTTTGGCTTATCTGTTCGGCTCCCCGTTTCAGGTAGCGACCATTTTTTTCAGCCCGCTGGCCCTGCAAGGCGCGCTGAATTTTATTTTTCTCTCGACCGCGATTATATTTTTGCGGCCGAGCAGGGGATTGGCCGCTATTTTTTTGAAACAGAGCGGCGGCGGATTCATCGCCCGGCGCTTGATTCCGCTCACTTTGGGAATACCCGTTACTCTGGCGCTGGCCGGCGATTTTCTGATTAATCGCGGCTGGATCGATTTTCAGCTGGCTTTTGCCATCGTGCTGGTTCTGAATATCATAATTTTCGAGTTTATTAATTGGCATTATTCTTCGACTATCGATCATTTGGAAGAAGAACAAAAAAGAATCAGGGAGGCGATCAGCCGGGCCAAGGCCTTGGACGATGCGCTTTTGCAAAGCATCGGCGACGGTTTGGTGGCGACCGACCGGCAAGGCGTCGTGATACTTTTCAACCATGAAGCGGAAAAGATGTTCGGCATTAAGGCGTCCAAAGCGATCGGTAAATCAATCTTTAAACTCTGGTCGATTTTTGACAAGGACGGCCGGGTTTTGGCCAAAAAAGACCGGCCGCTGCAGACCGCGCTGATCAACGGAAAAACGGTTTCTTCGCTGGTAAGCAATCCGTATTATTACGCGGCGGGAAAGCGGAAGGTTCCGGTGGCGATCACGGTTACTCCGGTAATTTTCCGCGGCGGGATAATCGGCGCGATCGATGTTTTCCGGGATATTTCGCGCGACGTGGAGATTGATCAGGCTAAAAGCGAATTCGTTTCTTTCGCTTCTCATCAGCTGCGCGGCCCTTCGACGGCGATCGGCTGGCAGATTGAAATGTTTCTGGAAAAATACGGCGATAAATTATCTCTCGAACAACGGGAAAAGATCGATGATATTTATCGTTCTAACCGCCAAATTTCCGAATTGATTACGGATTTTTTGAACGTTTCCAAGATCGAATACGGGTTGAGCGCGGTCGAATCCGCGCCCGTCAACATCGCCTCGATTATCACCCAGGTTTTGAACGAACAATTCAAGTTAAGATTGGAGGAGAAAAAAATCAAGGCAGAAGAAAAATTCGATCGCGGGATCTGCTCTATCAATGCCGATGCCAATCTTTTTAAATTGATCGTAGAGAATTTGGTCTCCAACGCGATCAAATATTCACCGATCGACGGTAAGATAACCGTGGAATTGGTGCGCGCCAAAGCCGGCGAAACATTGGGCGGACGGAAATTGGACAAAGATTCCTGCCTGCTGATCGTCAGCGATAACGGTTTTGGCATCCCGAAGGACGAACAAGATAAGATTTTTACCAGGTTTTTCCGGGCGAATAACGCGATTGATCGGAAGATCCCCGGTACCGGACTGGGGCTTTATATGGTTAAGCTGTTTATTCAGCGGATGGGCGGGGATATCTGGTTCCAATCGGAAGAGAATGTCGGCACTAAATTTTTTGTCTTATTTTAGCGGCTCAAGGCAAGTTGCCAAATTCGATTTAACCCGATATAATATAATTTCGGTTAAAAATATTTAATTGCCCGCGATATCATGAAAAAAATCATTATTGGCTTAATAATCATCATCGGCGCTGTCGTCATCATTTTGCATATTATCCCGGTAGCCGCCAAATCATCTTCTTTCGCGTCCGATTCGATTAAGTCCGATCAGTCGAAGTTAGTGGTTCAAATAGCGCCACCGCCGCCGGTTCCCGCCAAGGCAACTTCGACTCCGATGAAAAAAGTTACTATGCCCAAGCCGGCCGCTTCGGCCAAAACCGCGACCGCGGCCCGCAAATCTTCGGTCAGATGGTCGGCTTCCGGATTAAGCGCGGTAGGAAGCCTATCTTCTTTCGATTATAGCTCGGCGATCCGCAATGCTTATATGCGGAAAGTAGAGGCTTACGCCAAGAGCAAGGGAATTACGTTGATTACCGCCGCTGTCGTAAATTCGATGCATCAATAGCTACGAAAAACAGGCCAACAGCCTGTTTTTGATTTGGCCGGAAAATAGGTTGATGATATAATGAGATGGTTACAAACTATTTTTAACGCGATTTTTTATTTTCAGCCGATACTTCGTCAAACTGGCGCGAAACCATTTTCACCTTAATTTTTGGCCGCTTCCTCGAATGTATCATTTGCCGTTATGATAAAAAAAATCGAAACTTATTTTGACCGAATTTTTGCCGCAATCTTGCTGATATTGCTGTTTGTTGATTTTTTTCATCTCTTGCCGTCCGGCAATGTTTATCCGGCGCTGGTCGCGGCTTCTTATCTTGGTCTTGCGCCGGTTCTGGTCAGCGCGATCCGTTCGCTGAATAAAAGGCAAATTTCGGTGGATCTCCTGGCCAGCATCGCTTTGATCGCGGCGATTATCGCCGGAGAATGGACTTCGGTGGTTTTTATCAACTTGATGCTGACCTCGGCCAGAATTTTCGGCGACTACACGAAAAATAAAGCGCGTTCGGCTCTGGAAGGCTTGTTGAAATTGCGGCCGCCAAAAGCCCGCGTCAAACGCAACGGCAAAATAATCAAAATCAAGACCGAGCGGATCAAGGTCGGGGATTTATTGATCATCGAAGCCGGCGAAAGGATTTCCGTTGACGGCACGGTAATTCAGGGCGAAGCCGAAGTCGATCAGTCTTCGCTGACCGGGGAATCCGTGCCGGTCGCCAAAAAAATCAACGATCAGGTTTTCAGCTCAACCTTGAATGTCGCCGGTTCGCTGACTGTGCGGGCGGACAAGGTCGGCCGCGATACGACTTTGGAAAAAATCGTCAAGCTGGTGGAAGAATCGCAAAAAAATAAATCAAAAATCCGCACCGCGGCGGAAATTTTCGCGACTTGGTATATCGTCTTGACGGTCGCCGGAGCGATTTTGGTTATGGCGTTCACCCGCAATTTTAATTTAGTTCTGTCATTATTGCTGGTGGCTTGCGCCGATGATATTGCCGTGGCCGTGCCCATGGCTTTTCTGGCCGCGGTCGGTTATGCCGCCCGGCGCGGCGTGATTATCAAAGGCGGAGAATTTTTGGAAGGCTTGACCCGCGTCAAGCAGGTGCTTTTGGATAAAACCGGAACGATTACCGCCGGCCGGCTCAAGGCTGAAGATTTTATGGTCTTTCCCGGATTTACCGAGCGCCAATTATTGACTTACGCGGGCAAAGCCGAAACCGTTTCGGCTCATCCGATCGCCAAATCCATTTTGGAATACGTAAAGTTCCGCGGCGTGAAAATTTCCGAACCGGATATTTTTAAAGAAACGACGAGCGAAGGAATCGAGGTTGGCGGCCAAGACGAAAAGATCGTCTGCGGCAAAATTTCTTTTCTGGAGCGAGAGAATATTCATTTTGACGCTGAGCAGAAGAAAATTATCGCTCGGGAAGAAGCCAAAGGTTACACCTTGGTGGCGGTGGGCCACAACGGCAAACCAGTGGGATTTTTCGCTTTGGCCGACGTGATCCGGCCGGGCACGGAAAATGTCGTCAAACAGCTTTACGAATTAGGCATCAGAAAAATCACGATTCTCACCGGTGACAATGATCGGGTCGCGGCGCGGATCGCCAAAGAGCTGGGCATCAAGGATTATCACGCCAATCTTTTGCCGCAAGACAAATTGGATTTTATCAAGAAGTCGTTAAGCCGGAAATATAAAACGATTATGGTCGGCGATGGCGTCAATGACGCGGCGGCGATTTCCTTAGCCGATATCGGCGTGGCCATGGGCGCGATCGGTTCGGACTCGGCGATCGAGGCGGCCGATATCGCTTTGATGAAAGATGATCTCTCCGAATTGCCGGAAATGATCGAGCTGGGAAAATACACCGCGCAAATAGCGCGGCAGAATTTTTGGATCTGGGGCATCGTCAATGTCCTCGGTTTTTCCCTGGTTTTTTCCAACCTGCTTAGCCCGGTCGGCGCTTCGGCCTATAATTTTTTAACCGATTTTCTGCCTTTATTTAATTCAATGCGCCTGTTCACTTTGCATCTTAAATTAAATAAACCTTCTTTTAAGATCAAAAAGTCCCGCGTCGAATTAACCCAATAAAAAACTCCCGCCCGGGGAGTATTTTTTTGCCAGCGTATTTTATTCGATCCCAATTATTTTATACTCGGCCGTTTTGTTGGCCAGCTTGACGCTGACAGTTTGGCCGACAATACGCCCGAGCAAGGCCGCGCCCAGCGGAGAGGAAGCGGAAATTATTCCCGCCGTCGGATTGGTTTCGGTCGAGCCGAGTATTGTGAAAGTTTTTTTCCGTCCGTTGCTTTCCACCGTAACTGAACTGCCCAGACCGGCCACGGTCTTATTTTTGTTCGGAGCGATGATTTCGGCGCGCGCCAGCTGATTTTCAACATCCAGCATCCGCTGGTTAAGTCCGCGCAGGCTGCCTTTGGCGATTTGATAAGCGGCATTTTCGGAAAAATCGCCCATGGCGGCCAGGCGCTTCACTTCCGCGGCCAAATGCGGGCGGATTTTTTTCATCCGCTCAAGATCCGCTTCCAGTTTATCAAATTTAGCCCGAGTCATTTTCGGATCAGGCCTTACAGGCAAATATTTATCCGGTTTTCTGATCGGCACGCGCATAGGTTGTGACAAACTAAGCAGGTTTATAAAAATAAAAATCCTTTCAGTATCGAAGATTGTTAATTTTTAAAGATTACAGCTTCATTTTTTCAAAAGCGAAAGTGCCGATGATGATGGTGATCACGGCAAAGCCGACCAGTACGCTAAGATCGGTGATAATATGGTATTGCGAAACGCCTAAAATAATATTACGCAAAGCATCGACGCCGTAAGTGATCGGGTTGATGAAAGTGAACGGGGCGATCCAGGCCGGCAAACGGTTGATCGGGAACAGAGCGCCGGATAAGAAGAACAGCGGGAAAAGCAGAAAACTGGAAACTAATTGAAAGCCTTCGAAACTTTCCATTTGCGAGCCGATGATCAAGCCGACGCTGACTAACGCCGTGGTCATAAAGGCCACGGCAAAAAGCGAAAAGATAAAAGAAAAAATAGTAAGATGCAAGCCGGGAATGATATTGAAATAGCCGAAGACCCAGCCGATAATTAATAAAATCGCGCACTGGATCATCGAATCAGTGGCGCCGCCGATCACTTTGCCCAAAAAAATCGAAGTGCGGGAAACCGGCGAGACCAAAACTTCTTTGAGAAAGTCGATTTTTTTATCCCAGACAATGTAGATGCCGAAAAAAATCGAGGAAAACAAAACCGACTGGGCGAGAATGCCCGGAAAAATAAACGCCTGATAATTTAGACCGGTAATGGAAACCGCCGAACCCAGTCCGCCGCCGAAAATCAAAAGCCAAAGCACGGGCGTGACGATCGCGCCCACCAATCTTGATTTTTCCCGCTGGAAAACTTTCAGTTCGCGGTACCAAATAGCCAAAATTCCTCTAAGTTCGCTGTTCATGAATGTAATACTAATAAATACGAATACATACTAATATAACGAATAATTATTTTGGATTATTTTCAAAAGTTCGTTGTTTAATATTCTTTTTGGTATTAAACATTGTTGTCGGAAATTAACTAAGATTCCCAAGATTAAATTTGCGCTCGCTAAATATCGTTTTGTTTGCAAATAGTCATCCTTGCTAAGGAAGCCAACTGTTTTAAGTTCTAAGATAATTTTTCCCTCGATAATAAAATCACAAACATTTCTTCCGTCTTTCTCTCCGGCAAACGATTCGGGCAACCTTACTTCTCTCGCATATCTTATGTTATTTATTTTAAATAAATTTTCCAGGTAATCGCCATATTGTTTTTCATTTCGGTATCGTCCCAAATCATTTTGAGTTTTGAATAATAAGCCGTATATTTTATAAGATAATTCTTTATAAATAATTTCCCTCCTTGCCATAAGATATTCGTGCGATTAGTATGTATTCGTATTTATTAGTATTACAGTTTTTATTTTCTCGATCTGAAACTCATTACTCGGTTGGCCCAGCCGCCTTCGCCTGCCTCTTCACGGATCTCGCGGCCGGTATAATGCAGAAAGACATCGCTTAAAGTCGGCGTGCGCACTTCGACCGAATCGACTTTGCCGATCGTAGCTAAAATTTCCGCCAGATGCTCGTTGGCATTGGCGACCGTCAGTGAAACAATATTGTCTTTGACATTTGATTTGGAAATAAAAGTCAATTTTTTCACTTCTTCAAGTTTAGGTTCTTTGATTTTAATCGTCACCACATCGCCGCCGATCACTTCTTTCAATTTGGACGGCGCGTCGAGCGCGACGATTTTTCCCGCGTCAATGATCGCCACCCGGTCGCAAAGCAGATCGGCTTCTTCCATATAATGAGTGGTAATGACGACGCTGATATTCATCTTTTGCGCCAGATTCATAATATACCGCCAAAGATGATCGCGAGTCTGCGGATCAAGCCCGAGCGTCGGCTCATCCAAAAATAAAACTTTGGGATAATGCATCAGGCCGCGCCCCAGTTCCAGCCGACGGCGCATGCCGCCGGAATAATTTTTTACCAGCTCGTCTTGGCGGGCAGTCAATTCCACTAATTCCAAAACTTCCTTGATCCGCCTTTCCCGTTCCGCCGGCGGAATATTATAAAGCATGCCGTGCAATTTGAGATTTTCATAACCGGTGAGCGTATCGTCGCTCGAAGGATCTTGAAAAACCATGCCGATTGAACCGCGGACTTTGTCCTTCTGTTTGACAATGTCAAAACCGTTAACCTTGGCGGTGCCGGAAGTCGGCGGAATCAGAGTCGTCAGCATCATCAACGTGGTGGTTTTGCCCGCGCCGTTCGGGCCGAGCAGCCCGAAAATTTCCCCCTCGTTAATTCGAAGATTTAGCTTATCCACGGCAATGAGCTCGCGGTATTTTTTCGTCAAATTTTTCGTTTCGATGATTGGCACGAAATTATTATAACATAATGTCTAAACAGAACAAAGAGCATGGAGCAAAGAGCAGACAGGATGATGGAGCCATGATTTTTTGTTCTCCGCTCTTTGTTCTTTTATCGTTAGTGGATTTTTTTCGTTTAAAGTTATAAAATTAAATTTATGGAACAACTGAAGATCATAACCTTCAATATTTGGGATTTGCCGCTCTGGTTCAATAAGGAGCGCCGGGCCCGCGTGGCTAAGATCGCCGAATATCTTAAGGCGCATAACGCCGATATCATTTGTTTGCAGGAAACTTGGGACGCGGAAAATCAGCGTTTTTTAATCGAGCGGATGGGGCCGGATTATTATTGCGCCTTTGGCGCTGGCCGGTCGCAGAAATATTGGCTGAAGAATTTTTCCAATTTTTGCGGCGGCCTGATGATTTTTTCCAAATTTCCCATCCAGAGCGAAGACTTTTTTCCGTTTCCCCGCTTGAATTATTCTCTTACCGAGATGTGCGGGCACAAAGGTTTTTTAAGCGCCGTCGTGGCAACGCCCTGGGGAAATCTGCGGGTGATCGATACGCATCTCCATTCCTGGACTTTTTGGGGTAAAAAATTCCGCCTGACCCAATTGCGTAAAATAATGCGGCAGGTGGGCGAAAACGATTTGCCGGTGGTTTTGTGCGGCGATTTCAACCAGCATGATATTCTGGGGAATGAGCCTTTCGCGAAGCTGCTGGCCGAAAATAATTTTCATCTGCCGGCCGGCGCCGACGCGCTTTACAGCGTGCCGACTTACCGGCGGGAAAATCCGTTCGTCGATATGTGGCCGAACCGCGTGCCGTTTTCGCACCGGCTGGATTATATTTTTACCCGCGGCCAAGATCGGCTCGGCCTTGCCGTCAAAGACCATCGTCCGATCATTCTTGATCCGCCGTTGTCCGACCATGATCCGGTGGAAATGATTTTGGAATCGAGCGAAAAATAATCATCAATAATTATGTCGAATTATAATTTGATCGTTTTGGTTTCCTGGATAATTTCCCACGGCTATCTGGTTTTCTTTCTGGCGGCTTTCGTCGAAGGAGTGACCGCGGCGATCGCCGGCGGCGTGGCGGCTTCGCTGGGGTTTTTCAATCCGCTGATAATTCTGGCCTTGGCGCTGGCGGCCGATTTGTCTAACGATGTCATTTATTACGGTATCGGCTATGCCAGCCGCAATACCTGGATCAAAAGCCATGGCCACAAATTCGGTTTGAGCGACGGGCGCTTCGCCAAGCTGGAAAATCTGCTGCGTAATCATCTGGGCAAAGCCATGCTGCTGGTGAAGCTCTCGCCTTTAATGCCGATTCCGGGCTTATTGACGATCGGTTCATCTCGGGTTCCGCTGCGGAAATTTATCAGAGTATCGCTGTCGATCGGCGTGCCCAAAGTGCTTATTCTGTTGGCAATCGGATATTTTTCCGGCTCCGCCTATCGGGCGCTTTCCGGCTTGCTGGCCGAGAGCCAATATTTTATCTGGATTTTGCTTTTATTGATTTTTTTGGCCTATCTTATTTATCAGCGGCTGACCGCCAGCCTTGCCGAGAAGATTGAAAAAGAATGAATCGGCTAATTGTATTTTTCGGAAAAAAAAGTTTTAAAATATTCCCGCTGGTATCGCAGAGCCAATTTTAAAAATCCGGTCCGCGCGAAACGGCGCGGCGAGCTCTTGACAACCAGGCGGGGATCGAAGCGGACCGGTCCGGCCCGGCGCGAGATCAGCATGGCGATGGCCGCGTCATCTCCCCAAAAATCAAGGTCAGGCAGACCGCCGATGGCGGAGAACGCGCGGCGGCGGGCGGCAAAATTTCCGCCGATCAGTATGCCGGATTTTCTGCGGAACAAAAATTCCAAAACGGCCGTAACGTTCGGCAGAATAAAGTTGGCGTAAAATTCATTTAAATATTTTTTCAGCCCGGTAAAGCCGTAATCGAACGGACCGGAAATCGCGGCAATCGCGGGGTCGGACAGATCGTCGGCGATTTTTTCCAGCCAATCGTCCGGCGGCAGACAATCGGCGTCCAAAAAGGCGATGATTTCGCCTCGCGCTCTGCTCAACCCGGCCTGGCGGGCCATATTCGTTCCCTGGCGCGTTTCCTTGATTACCAAATCGGCTCCGGCTTGCTCGGCGGAAGCGAAAGTATCATCGGTAGAATTATTATCGACGACGATTATCTCGAAAAATTTTTTTTCTACCGTCTGGCCCAGCAGAGCCTTGATTGCCGCGCCGATATTTTCCGCCTCGTTATAGGCGGGGATGACAATGGAAAATTCCATAAAATTATTGTTAGCCCTTTTTATAAAAAATAGCTTTGTCTTTAATTTTAGCCGATTATAATTAATTAAGCAAAAATTTATGCCCGAAAATAATTTACAAAAAGCGACGTTCGCCGGCGGCTGCTTTTGGTGCACCGAGGCGATTTTTAAAAGATTGAAGGGGGTGCGATCGGTGATGTCTGGCTATGCCGGCGGCGCGGTGGAAAATCCGTCGTATGAAGAAGTTAGCTCGGGCGAAACCGGCCATGCCGAAGCGACGCAAATAATCTTTGATCCCTTGATCACGCCTTACGATAAATTATTAAAGATTTACTGGGCGTCGATCGACCCGACGACCTTAAACCGGCAGGGGAACGATGTCGGCTCGCAATACCGTTCGGTAATTTTTTATCATGACGAAGCGCAAAAAACCGCGGCGGAAAAATCCCGCGCTGAATTGGCGGCGAGCGGCAAATATTCCGCGCCGATCGTCACCGCCATCGAGCCGTTTGCCAATTTTTATCCGGCCGAAGATTATCACCGCGATTATTACGATCTGCATAAGGATGATTCTTATTCCCGCGCCGTCATCGCTCCTAAAATTAAGAAGCTGGAAGAACATTTTGCCGCGGATTTGAAATAGCGCAATTTTGCCGCTAATAAATTCTAAAATTGGCTAAAATTTTTTTTAAGGAACCGCCGCCAGCGCGGTTTCTTTTTATGGGATATTTTTTTGCTTTTATGCCAGATAAATAGTATACTGAAAGCGTAAACATTCGCTATGTTTATTTTTAGGATTGGCCGAATTATAGATTAAAAATGATCGATATTATCAAAAAAAACGCCTTTGCCCGCAACAGCCTGATTTTATTCGGCGGCTCGTTTATCGCCAATTTGCTGAACTATCTGTTTCATTTGGCGATCGGCCGTATAGTCAGCCCGGAAATTTACGGCCAGACCGAATCGCTGATTTCGCTGATCGCCATTATTTCCGTGCCGGCCGCCACTTTGGGATTGGTGGCGACGAAATTCGCGGCCGCCGGCAAGGCGGAAAACAATCCGTCGAGCAGCGCGGGCTTGATGAAATATCTCAACCGGCAAATTTTTATTTTCGGCCTGCCGATTTTTTTGCTGGCTTTGGCCCTTACTCCGCTGGTCGG
>DATJQC010000036.1:0-7198 GCA_035506055.1 Candidatus Nanoarchaeia archaeon
GGAACTTTCGCGCCTAAACGCCGAATTGGCCAAAATGGAAGAAAGCCGCGAGACCGAAGAATACGACAAATTAAGCTCGGAGGCGGCCGAAGTGCAAAAACAGCGCGAAGAAATTATCAAAAAAATCGCCGCCGTTGACGCGCAACTGACTTTGCAATTGGAGGCGGCGGGAAATTTTGATCTCTCCTGGCTCACCAATAAAGAAAGTGAATTAAAGCAGCAAATCGCCGGGAACGAAGCGACACTGTCTGATTTAAAAACCGAACTGGAGGCGAAAAATATTCTGGTTAAAAATTTTAGCGAAGAAAAAAATTCGCTCAACCGGAAAATCGATGAATTGAACAAAACTTTGCGCGAGCTTTCCAGCAGCAAAAAAGGAGTCGCCCGCGACGAGAAAAAAATCAATTCACTTTTGGAAGAAGTAAAAATCGAGTTGGAAAAATTGGAAGAGGAAAACGAAGTCAACAAAATCAAAGAGTCGTTGGCAAAATTAAAATCGCTTATTTCCGAAGCGATAAATTTGAATTCGTCGGCCGATGATAACGAGGCGTTTTATGCCCAACAGCACGAAATTCAGGCCAATTTGTTGCAATTAGCCCGCGCCAAAGAGGAACTGCTCGGCCGCGTTGCCGAGCCGGAACTGGCCGCCAAAACGTTGGAGGAAAAAATAAAATTGCTTGACGAAAATATCCGCCGGCAAAAAAATGAACTGGAATCCGCTTCGGGAAAAATCAAATCAAGCGGCGAGAAAAAAGGCAACGAAGAAATTAAAGATCAAAAAGCCAAGCTGGAGGTGGCGCTCGCGGAAATCGACGAACAGGTGCGAAAAATCAGGGAGAAACTCGGCGCCTTTAACCGCGACCGCGAAACCAAACGCGCCACGGTTTTCCGCTTGCAGCGCGAAGGCCAGAATCTGCAGCAGGAAATCAATCGCAATTCCAACGAACTTAATGTCATCAAAATCGATTCGGCCAAATACGAAACCCGCTTGGAAGATTTGGAAACCGAGATCCGCAAAAGTTTTGACAATCTTAAAGAAATCAAAGAGAACCGCCCGACCGAAGCGGTGAATACCTTGGAAGCGGAAATAAAAATCCGCCAATTGGAAAATCAATTGGGATTAATCGGCGGCATTGATCCGGAAGTGGAAAAAGAATACAACGAAACCAAAACCAAATTTGATTTCTTGAAAGAGCAAGTTACTGATTTGGAAACCGCCATCGGCACGCTCGAAGGCGTGATCCGCGAACTGGATGGAAAAATTAAAGAGAGATTTGATAAGGAATTCAAGGAAATCTGCAAAAAATTCGAAGAGTATTTTAAAATTTTATTCAATGGCGGCTCGGCCAAAATAATCAAATTGGAAGATGAAGAATCCTCCTTCGCTGAAGCTTCGGAGGACAAGGAAAAAAACGAACAGAATATTTTACAGGAAAAAATTAAACGGCTTTCCAAATATAACGCCACGGGTTTGGCCGGCATTGAAATCCAAGCCTGTCCGCCCGGCAAAAAAATCAATACCATCAATATGCTTTCCGGCGGCGAAAAAGCCCTGACCGCCATCGCCTTAATTTGCGCCATTATCAGCGCCAATCCTTCGCCCTTCGTTTTTCTCGACGAAGTTGACGCGGCGCTGGATGAATCCAACTCCGAACGGCTGGCGAAAATTCTTGAAGACCTTTCTTCGAAAACTCAATTCATCGTCATCACCCACAACCGCGCGCCCATGCACCGCGCCAACGTTCTCTACGGCGTGACCATGCAGGAAAACGGCGTGTCCAAATTATTAAGCATCAAGCTGGAAGATTATATCAAGAAGTAAAAAGTTATAAAGAAAAAAATTCAAAAAACGCTCGGGCAATCGCCCGAGCGTTTTCAGTTTATCTGTAATTTTTTCGCAAATTAACCTAAATTTTTTCAACCTCGGTGATAAAATTTTTTTTAACTTCGGAAAAATCAACACTATTATTATTTTTAAATTTAATCGGCTCATAAACAATGTCCGAGAAATAAACCAGGCTCTTTAAAACCAGATTGATATCCAAATCAGGCAATTTCTTTTCCATTTTTTTTAAAACATTTTTTAGCGAAATTTTCTTCAAAATAAAATACAAATCAATATAGTCTTTATTGGTGGCGCGGCTGACAATCGCCGCTAATTTCATAATCGCAATGTCTTCGATCGAGGCGATTTTAAAATTTTCTTCATTAAGCGATTTGCCGATCAATTTATAAGGATAAGAAAAAAAACTGATTTTAATTTTATTATCAATAAAAACGGTCAGCGTATTTTTTTCTTCTTGAACTTTTAATATTTTATGCTTGGCAAAAATCTTCTTAATTTGTCCATACAGTTTGCCGGTGGCAAAATTTTTCGCGGTAAAAAAGTCAAAGTCAATGCTGTCGCGATGGCCGAACTGCAAAGCCAAACCGGTGCCGCCGGCCAAATAAAAATCCGCCTTGAAATTTTTTAAAAGCGGCAAAATCGCCAGTCTTTGTTTGTCTAAAATATTATAAAACATTAAAAACGGGTTTTAACCAAATTCTTCGGCTTCACTTTCAAAATCAGCGACCAATAATTCAAAGATTTTTTATTCAGCTCGCCTTTTCCGGCGCGTTCAGAAAAAATTTTCTTAATTTCTCTTTTTGGATAATAAGAAAAAAGCCAGTCAGTCGCCTTTCGGCTGCCGACATTAAGCAGGCTTAAAATTATCCTGTCCTTATCTTTTTTGGTATCAATTTTCTTGAAATCGGCAGACCAAAGAAACGGTTTAATGAATTTTGGCGGCATAATTGTTGCTGATTATATTATAATAATAGCATAAATTCACGCCAAAAGCAAGAAAAAAACAAAGAAAAAACGCTCGGGCAATCGCTCGAGCGTTTTAATTTTTCACGGAAAAATTAATGATAAAATTTTTTAAAAAAAATTTGACCCTGCTTCGCGAGAAACAGGGTCAAAAAATAATCATTTGCTTGTTATTTGCCGGCGCCAGCCAGATGCTTGAACAGAGACGCCTCAATTTGGGGCAATAACTCACTCCAGTAATATACCCCTGCCTTTTCTATTTGAAGTTTATATGGAAAAAAATGAAAAGAGACAACACCCTTAATCTCGAAAAGAGCTTTTGACAATGGCGTACTGAAGTTGTGATTGCTATCTTTACTTCTAAATGTAGTAACCTCCCTTGTTGTAATCATTTCAGACACGTGCACATCAACCCAATTGTCCGCACTATACTCAACCTTTAGCCTAAATTGGCTGTTCCAGTTGGCGTATTTCACCTGTAGAAATCTGCCGATCTGACAGAGCAGAATTCCGAACTTACCGATTGCCATCCGCCAGGGCAGATGAAGCGCCAGACGCCGAAAAATTCTTCTGGCAAATTTTGCCAGACTTGCCGTTAATTTTGAAAAGTACATAAGTCTCCATTGTCCTGTGCCGGTTGGTTTGGGTTGCTCTTGAGCACAGGATCTACCGCTGGATGAGCAATTTCCAGGGTCAAAATGATAATATCATATTTACAATATTTTGTCAATAATACGCCTTTCTCTCTTATTTATTATCTTAACTTTTACCGATACCGACTCTCTTTTATTTTATGGCCCGATTTCGATAATCATTTGGCTCCGGCAGAGTCTCGCGCCATCCGCCCGAGGCGAACAAGGGCGAACTCTGCCGCGATTTTCGTCAAAGTCCCCGAGGCGGTAGATTCTGACAAGGCCAAGGCCGGAAATAAACCCACCCCGTCTTGCGCGGCGCAAGCCACCCCTCCCAAGGAGGGGATTTTTCATTCCCCATCTAACCAATTAACTAATCAACTAATTAACCGAGTTATGTTATAATAAAAACGTTCTGGTCTTCAAAATGTTTTTTCTTTTTTATCTTTTATTTTTTATTTGATTTATGTCGAGCAAAGTTTTTTCCGCCGCGGTTGTCGGGCTGGATGCCGAATTGGTCGAAGCCGAAGCTGACACCGGAGGAGGGGAATATGGAAAAATTTTTTTGGTTGGTTTGCCGGACAAAGCCGTCAGTGAAGCGAAGGAGAGAGTGCGCTCGGCCATAAAAAATTCCAATTTTGAATTTCCCCATGTCTCGGTCACTGTAAATCTGGCGCCGGCTTACTTGCCCAAGCACGGACCGGCTTTTGATCTGCCGATCGCGGTCAGCATTTTGCGCAAAAGCGGATTCATTTCCGAAAAAATAAATCTGGATGATTTTATTTTTACCGGCGAGCTGGCTCTAAGCGGCGATCTGCGGCCGATCAACGGCGCCTTGCCGATCGCTTTGTGCGCCAAACGGCTGGGCAAAAAATTTTTATTTCTGCCGGAAGAAAACGCCGCTGAAGCCAAATTAGCCAAGGAAATCAGGGTCATTCCGCTGAAAAATTTATATCAATTAGTCCTGCATTTGCGCGGTGAAATCAATATTCCCGAATTTCCCTATCGCGATCCGGAACTTTATAACGTGCCGATCGAATATGATATGAGCCACGTGAAAGGCCAGGAACACGTGAAACGGGCGATGGAGATCGCCGCGGCCGGCGGACATAATTTGCTGATGTTCGGCCCGCCCGGCTCGGGCAAAACTTTACTCGCTAAAACTTTTCCTTCCATTCTGCCGGACTTGGCTTTTGCCGAAGCGCTCGAAGTTACCAAAATTTACAGCGTGGCCGGCAAACTCAAAGAAAAAAACGGGCTGATCAAATCTCGGCCGTTCCGCGCCCCGCATCACACCGCCTCCAGCGCCGCTTTGGTCGGCGGCGGCGTGCAGCCCGCGCCCGGAGAAATTTCGCTGGCCCACCGCGGCGTTTTATTTTTGGACGAGTTTGCCGAATTTCCCCGCCCGGTCTTGGAAGCCTTGCGCCAACCCTTGGAAGACGGAATTATCACGGTGAGCCGCGCGGCCGGCCATCTGGAATTTCCGGCCAAATTTATTTTAATCGCCTCGATGAACCCCTGCCCTTGCGGTTATTATGGCGACCGCACGCGCGCTTGCTCATGTTCAATGATGCAGATCCAAAATTACCGCAAAAAAATTTCCGGTCCGATCATTGACCGCATTGATCTGCATTTGGAAGTGCCGCGAGTCGAATTTAAAAAATTAGACGCGGATTTGCCCGGCGAAAATTCGCGCGCGATCAAACTCCGCGTGGCCGCCGCCCGCGAAATCCAGGCGGAAAGATTCAAGAATGAAAAAATTTTCACTAACGCGGAAATGGGTTCGGAAAAAACCCGCCAGTGCTGTCCGCTCGGCGATGAAGCCAAAAAATTGATCAGCTCGGCCGTGGAAACGCTCAATCTTTCCGCTCGTTCCTATTTCCGGCTCTTAAAATTAGCCCGCACCATCGCGGATTTGGACGCCCAAAGCGATATCTCCACCGCTCATCTGGCCGAAGCTTTGCAATATCGAGAAAAGGCCGCCTAACCGCGTTGGCGCGGGATTACTTTTCCAATTATTTATGTTATAATGGTAATGGAAAGCAGCGCTATTCCTTAATTTTTCATTTATGAAAAACAAAATATTCGCCTTGTTTCTTATTTTCAGTTTTCTGTTGACTGCCGGCGCCGGATGCTCAAACACGGTTCCGCCTTCCAGCGTCAAACCGGTCACCCTCACCTATTGGCGCGTTTATGATGACGAAGACGCTTTTGCCGCGATCATCGCCAACTATCAGAAAATCCATCCTTACGTTACCATTCAATACAAAAAATTCCGCTACGACGAATATGAAAAGGAATTAATCAATGCTTTGGCGGAAGACCGGGGCCCGGATATTTTTTCCATCCCCAGCGCCTGGGTGCGGGAATACCAAAATAAAATCGTGCCGCTGCCGCCGCAGCTGACTCTGGTTTATCCGGTGGTTCAAGGAACAATCAAAAAAACTACCGTGGCGCAATTGCGCACCACCCCGAGCTTGAGCCTGAAAGATTTAAAAACAAATTTTGTCGATGTTGTTTATAATGACGCGGTGCTTAATACCGGCGGCGCTGACAAAATTTACGGCCTGCCGCTTTATCTGGACACGATGGCGATGTATTACAACACCGATCTTTTCAATAATGCCGGCATTTCCCAGCCGCCCGCCTACTGGGATTCGACTTTTCAGCAAGATGTCAAAAAATTAACGGTCCAAAATAATCAAGGCAACATCATCCAGGCCGGCGTCGCCCTGGGCGGTTCGGCCAACATCCAGCGTCCGCAGGATATTCTATCGCTCTTGATGATGCAGAATGGCGCGATCATGGAAAATAACGGTTCGGCGCTTTTCCAAACGATCCCGCCGGGCAGTCCGGAAAATTATAATCCCGGCTTGGAAGCCTTGCGGTTTTACACGGATTTTTCCAATCCGGCCAAGGATGTTTATTGCTGGAACGGCAACCTGCCGAATTCCTTGACAATGTTCGAACAAGGCAATCTGGCAATGATGTTCGACTACGCTTATGACTTGCCAACCATCAAAGCGGCCGCGCCGAAACTTAATTTCGCCATCGCCAAAATGCCGCAGATCCAGGGCAACACCAAACAAGTCAACTATGCCAATTATTGGCTGGAAACGGTTTCCGCCAAAAGCAAAAACATCAATGAGGCTTGGGATTTCGTCCAGTTTGAAACCTCTCAAGACCAGGTGCAAAATTACTTGAAAGTAGCCCAAAAACCAACGGCTCTCCGCGCTTTGATAAATTCCCAAGTCAACGATTTGAATATCGGCGTTTTCGCCGATCAGGTGCTTACCGCGCAAAGCTGGTACCAGGGGAAAAATCCGCTGGCGGCGGAAAACGCCTTTCAGGAAATGATCGATCTGACCGTTAAAGACGCCAAAGATATCAGCGCCATTATCAATCAAGAAGCGGCCAAAGTCCAGCAGACAATCCAATAGATGTAACATGTATCAAATATCATGTATCATTTTAAATGTCACTTGATACCTGATACTTGTTATAAAATATGTTTAAAAATAAATTGCAAAAAACAATATTAATCGCTTCGCTCTGGCTAAGTTTTCTACCTCGGTTCGCGCGGGCCGCGGGAATTTTGCCCGCGGAATCGGGAGCCAAAAATTGTACGTCCCCGAACGGCTGCGGCAATTACTCATTGCTTGATATTCTTGCTTTGGCTGTCAATATCGCCGATTGGATTCTGGGAGTTGTCGGCGCGGTTGCTTTGTTATTTTTCGTCTACGGCGGTTTTGTTTTC
>DATJQC010000037.1:0-10064 GCA_035506055.1 Candidatus Nanoarchaeia archaeon
TTTATAAATATTCATAATTCGTAAAGTATAAATAAAAAAAACGGCCCCAAGCCGTTTTTTGCATAGCTAAAAAAAATCAGATCAACGGTCTACCGTCCAAATCGGGCGGGATCGGCAACCCTAATATCTTGAGGATCGTCGGCATCACGTCTGCCAGGCTTCCGGCCGGAGGGACAAGGGCCAAATCGCTTCCCGGCGCTTCCATAAAACCGAATGATTTGCCTTCGAATTGCTGACCGGCAATGATCAGGGGTACTGGATTGCGGGTATCTTTTTTATTTGCCAGCTCGGTTTTCATATCCAGCGCTTCTTCGGCGTGGCCGTGAGCGGCGGTGATGAGCAATACTCCGGAATTATCCAAGACCGTTTGCGCGATATTTTTCAGCAAGCGGTCGAGCAGTCCGGCGGCGGCCACCGTGGCGGCAAAATTGCCGCGATGCGCGGCCAAATCAAGATTAGCCATAATCGCCACGATAAAATCTTGTTTCCGGCCCTTTATTTCATTAAGCAATTCGGCGGCGATCAATTCCGAAACTATGGCCGGCGAATCATCGGTTGGCGCCGAATCGACGATCTGATAATTTTCAGCTTCAATTTTCCTTCGATTATTCATGAAATAAAGCCCATAAGCCATTTTTTCCGGTTCAACCAGGATTTTCCATTTTAGGCCGGCCGCTCGGAGCAAATCGAAAAGCGATTGATCAGCGGCGGATAATTTATTCTTGCCCGTTCCCAGAGTTAAATAATTTCGGGTTAAATCGATGTTTTTTTCCATCGCCCCCGCTTCAACCAAACTTAAAATCGTGGCCGGATATTTGGACACCAGCTCCCGCAAATTCACGGGATTGGCTTGCGTGATGGCATTGCCGCCGCTTTCCGGCGCAATTCCCCAGCCGTCGATTATCAACAAGACGACCGGGCCGGTTTTTTCGCTCGCTCCGTTCATACCGCAATGCTAAATTAATAAACTTTTTCCCGTCATCTGGACTGGCTTTTTCTTGCCGATGATTTCCAAAATAGTCGGAGATATGTCGCCGAGTATGCCGCCGCTTCTCAATTTTACCGTTTTTAATTTTTTATTCGCTAAAATGAACGGCACCGGATAAATCGAGTGTTCCGTGTCGACTTCGCCGGTTTTCAGATTAATCATTTCTTCGATATTGCCGTGATCGGCGGTAATTATTACGGTGCCGCTCCTTTTCAAATAAGCATCGGTAATTTTTTTGATGCACTTATCTAAAATTTCACAGCAGGTAATCGCGGCTTTCAAGTTGCCGGTATGCGCCACCATATCGGAAGCCGCGAAATTCAAGACAGTAAAATCGTATTTATGCCGCGCCAGGTTATCCAGAACTTTCCGGGTTAATTCCGGCGATTTCATCTGCGGCGTCTTGTCATAGGAGGAAACCGATGGCGAGGGAATCATAAAGTGATCTTCGCCGTTGACAGTTCCGGCATAACCGCCGTTGAAAAAATAAGTGACATGGGCGAATTTTTCCGATTCGGCGATATACAGCTGGCTGATATCGCTTAAAGCGATCGGCAGAGTGTTGCCGATATCGACGCTGGGATAGGCGGAAAGAATGCCGTCCAGATCCGGACCGAAATCGGTCATCGCGACAAAAGTCAGATTCCGCAGAGTCTTTTTGCGCAAAAAAGATTTGGGATTGCGCTTGGTAAAATTTTTCTGGACAAAGACCTTGGCCAGCTGCCGGGCGCGGTCGGAGCGCAGATTGAAAAATATCACCGAATCCCCATCGTCAATCAGCCCGCGGCGGTCGATTACGTACGGTTTGATGAATTCGTCCGTTTCGTTATGGTTATAGCTGTCGATAATCGCCTTTTCCGCGCTACCCGCGGTTAAACCTTTGCCTAAAACCAGGCAATCATAAGCCATCTTAGTGCGGCTCCATTCTTTTTTTCTGTCCATCGCGTAAAATCTGCCCATTAAAGTGGCTATTTTAAAAGGAGTTTTGGAGTTTTTTCTTAATTCCTCGATTATCCGCAAAGCCTCATGCTGGGGCGAATCGCGGCCGTCAGTAAAAAGATGCAGATAAACATCCTTAACTTTATTTTCTTTGGCTAATTCGATCAAAGCCAGCAGATGGTTCAGATCGCTGTGCGGACTCATCCCATTGGAAAGCATGCCGATCAAATGAAGTTTGGAATGCCTTTTGATCGCGTTGCGGCAGGCTTCCTTAAAAGCTGAATTTTTAAAAAATGTTCCATCCTTAATGCCGCGATTAATCTTCACCGCGTCTTGTTCGATGATTCGTCCGGCGCCGATATTCATATGTCCGGCCTCGCTATTGCCGACTTGATGCGGCGGCAGCCCGACAGATTGGCCCTGCGCATGAAGCAATGTATGAGGATATGTTCTGGATAGGTAATTTAATTCCGGAGTCTGGGAAAGATAAACAGCGTTGCCCCGGCTCGGCTTGGCGATTCCCCACCCGTCGAGAATAATCAGGATCATCGGCAGATTGTTCCAAATTTTTTTTTGCCCTGAACCGGCGATTTTATTTTTTTCATTTTTTCTGACCCGCATAATAGCAATTTTTTAAGCCGAATTATTTAAGCAAATCCTCGATTTCCATCAAGCGATTATATTTCGCCAATCGTTCCCCCCGCGAGAGCGAACCGGCTTTGATAAAATCAGCGCCCACGGCGACGGATAGGTCGGCGATAAAATCGTCGTTAGTCTCTCCCGAGCGATGCGAAACCATAATTTTGTAATTATACTTCTGCGCCAGTTTGACGCATTCCATCGTTTCGCTTAAAGTTCCGACCTGATTCGGCTTGATTAAAATGGCGTTGGCGACTTTTTCTTTCAGGCCTTTGCGGAAGCGATTGATGTTGGTGGTAAATAAATCGTCGCCGATAAGCATTATCTTGTCGCCCAAATCCGCGGTTAATTTCTTCCAGCCCGACCAATCGTCTTCGCCCAGGCCGTCTTCGATCGATATGATCGGAAATTCTTTCAACCATTCATCATATAAGCCGATCAGATCGGCGCTCGCGTAAAAAGCATTATCCAATTTGAAGACATATTTGCCGCTTTCTTCGTTATAGAGTTCCGACGATCCCACGTCGATGCCGATCCCGATGTCGGTTCCGGGTTTATAGCCGGCTTCGATCACGGCGGAAACGATGAACTCGATTGCCTGCACCGACGAGACGATATCCGGCGCATAGCCGCCCTCCGCCCCGACATCGGTGTCGAATCCGCCTTTTTTCAAAACTTTGGCCAATTGGTGGAAGATCTCGGCGCCCATCCGCACTTTTTCCCGGAAAGATTTATTCGCCAAGGGCAAAATCATAAACTCCTGGAAATCCAGATTAGTATCGGCGTGTTTGCCGCCGTTAAAAATATTGAACGAAGGTGTCGGCAAAGATAATTTATTTTGAAATCCGTAAATTTCCCGCAGATATTCGAATAATTCCTGGCCGCGGGAAAAGGCGCCGGCGCGGGCGGCTGATAGCGAAACCGAAAGGATGGCATTGGCGCCCAGATTTTTTTTATTTTCCGTGCCATCCAGCTTGATCATTTTTTCATCGATCTCGGCTTGCTTGATTATATCCATCCCGAGCAATTCCGGAGCGATCTTCTCGTTAACATTCCTAACCGCTTTAAGCACGCCTAACCCGCCGTACCTTTTCGGATCGCCATCGCGCAATTCATGCGCTTCATGGATTCCGGTCGAGGCTCCGGACGGCACGCTTGCCTTGCCGACGGTCCCGTCGTCTAAAATGATTTTGGTTTCCACCGTCGGATTGCCGCGGCTATCCAGGATTTCTCGGGCAATAATTTGTTTTATTTTAGGCATAAAGATTAAATTTACAATTTTAAATTTAAAATTTGAAAATTTATAAATTGAAAATTATTTTAAAATTGTAAATTGTAAATTTATTTCAAACCCGGCATTTTTTCCCCTCCGAGATACGCCAGCATCGCGCCGCCGCCGGTGGAAATCCAGTCCACATAATTTTCCATCTTGGTCATTTTCAAAGCTGCCAAGGTTTCGCCGCCGCCGACCACGCCGAAAGTCTTGCCGCGCGAGCGAGCGGCGATCAATTGGCCCAGGGCCACGGTTCCGCAGCGGAAATGCCGCTGTTCAAAAGCGCCCAGCGGACCGTTCCAGACGATTGTCCCGGCTTTTTTGATGATTGACGAATAAAGCATGATCGTTCGCGGGCCAATGTCGTAAACCGTTTCCTGGCCGCCGATTTCATCGATCAGCCGCACGATCGCTTCGTTTTTGCGATCGACGACCACATCAATCGGCAAAATAATTTTCCGATTGCCAAGAAGCTTCTTGGCGATTTTCACGCTTTCCGGATCAACCAGCGACTTGCCGATGCCGATTCCCATCGCTTTGAAAAAATTATTGGCCAAAGCTCCGCCAATCAAGATTTTAGCGGCTTTGCTTTGCAAATTCTTGATCAAATTTATCTTAGTGCCGATCTTGGCGCCGCCGATCAAAATAACCAGCGGCTTAACGGGATATCTTACTTTGTTAAGGTTGAAGATTTCTTTCTCCAGCAAAAATCCGGCGTAAGCGGGCAGATAGCGGCGGATGGCGCTGACCGAGGCATGGGCGCGATGGCAGACTGAAAAAGCTTCATTGACGTAAAGATCGGCGTTCTTAGCCAAGCTCCGCGCGAATTTCCCGTCATTTTTTATCTCCCCCGGATCAAAGCGCAGATTTTCCAGAAAAATAATTTTGCCCGGCATAAGAGCCTTAGCCGCGGCGTCAACTTTGGCGCCGATAACTTCCGGAAGAAATTTTACCCGATTGCCGCCCAAGATCCGATTCAGCCGCCGCGCCAGAAACCCGCACGATAGGGCGGTTACTTTCTTTCCGCCCGGTTCGCCCAAATGAGTGGCGAGAATGATTCGGCAGCGATAGCGCAAAAGAAACCGGATGGTGGGCAGCGCCGCCAGGATTTTGGTTTCATCTTCGATTTTATTTTTGGCTCGCGGAACGTTAAAATCAACGCGGAGAAAAACTGTCTTGCCCTTGACGATTTTGGGATCGATAATCGATTTTAGCTTCATAAATTAGAGATGAATAAATCAGCCGCTGAAGCCGGCCTTATTTGAATTACTGCAATTTGACGACAGCCGCGTTCTCGCTGCCGTCGCGCCGAAAGATGACATTGATCGAATCGCCGGCCGAATATTTTTCCAGAATATTTCCCAAATCGTGCGCCGCGTCGACGGCGGTATTGTCGACGGAAATAATGATATCGCCGGCTTGCAATCCGGCCAGATCGGCGGCGCCGCCCGGCTTTACCGCCGGCGCTTTGGTATTCGAATAAATCAGCGCTCCTTTCGAATAGCTGACATCTCTGATCGCGAATTCCTGCAGATTGACATAAGTAATGCCCAGCGAAGCGCGTTTGCTCGGCTGGCCCCGCAATAAACCTTCGATTAACGGTTCGAAATTATAAAGCGGGACCGGCCCGTTTTTTTTGTCAAAATATCCGACCACGCCGCCGTCCAAGCTGAAAATAAAAGCATTATCGAAATAATCGCCCAAATTATTGGCAAAGACGATATTCTGGACGCTGTTGTCGCTGTCTTTCACCGGCAGATCGCTAACTGTTTTGTCGACAATCGAGGTCAAATAGCTTTCCCCTTGCCAATCCAGGGCCACCAGCGACTGGCTGTTAGTCAAATCCATTTTGCTGATAAAATTTTTCACCGGCAAATCGCGCGCTTTGGCCAGATGGATGAAGAGATAGGAATCGATTCCGGTCTGGACGACCCGATCGATATTATAAATATCATTCGTCTTCGTAATCGCTACGAAATTTTTGAGAATCGCGCTATCCGGAGAATTTTTGGAAAAATCCGAAGCAAGGATCCAGCCGTCGCTGGTCACGACGATGCCTTCGCCGACCGCGTCATTCAATTGGTAATAAGCGGCAATGTCAAAAGTTTTATTAGCCGCCTGGCTGGCGCTTGTCGCGGCGGCGGGATTTTTTTTGAAAACGCCGATAATGCTGTTTTGTCCGGAGCTGATCGTGTCGTTGATCGTGTTCTCCTGGCCGGCGATAATTTTTTTGGCATTTTCAATAATCGAATTGGCTTGTTTCAGGCTGTCGTTGGCGCCGTTAGTCGAAGCGGTTATCAAAGAGTTGTTGGCGACGGGTAAAAGATAAGGGCGGGCAAAAATCACGGCGGCCGCTCCCCCGCCCATGCCGAAAATAAGGGCAATAACGATTACCCCGAAAATATTCGGATTAAAACGCGATTTAGCGGCTGGTTGATTTTTTTGGATCATATAAAATTAGTTGCGAATCGCCTAAGCCCATTTGGCGGTTAAAAAAATCAAGGCAAAGAACAATATTCCTAAGGCGAGGTAAAATTTCAGGCTGCGGCTGGTCAATTTTTCCGCCAAAGATAATTTAACCAAACCGATGATCAGGTAATAGCAAACGGTGGCGATCAAGCCCAGAGCGTTGAAATTGAAAGGCAGAAAATAAATCGCCCAGACCAGCTGCGTCAGCAACAGGCCGATTAGCATTATAAAAGCCAAGGTGTTGGCATTTCTGATTCTGATTGCCCAAAAAATCTGATAAATAACCAAGAGCGCCGCTCCGGTCGAACCAAGAGACAGGATCCAGATCGGCCAGCCGAGAAAAGACGCCATTCCGTAAATCACGGAAAAAGAAAAAAACATCGTTAAGAGATTTCCAAAAGAAGAAATACTCTCCAAAAATTCATGGCGTTCGCCGCGATAAATATTTTTTAAATATAAATAGTTGAAGCAGAGGCTGACCGCGAATAAAATCTGCGTGATAAGCTGGTTGACGACAAAAAGAGAATAAGCCGCCAGCGCGGTGGAAAAAAGGACGGGGAAGATCGAAAAATTCCAAAATTCCAGGCTGGTAATCCTCCGGCCGCTGATCTGCCGGACGGCAATCAGCAGGAGAATATCCGAAACGGCCAGCGCCGCGTAAAACAAGCCGGCCTTGAAAAAAAAGGACTCGAAAAGCAAAAAATTCAGCAAGGGCGCGATAAAGATGAAAATATAGGTCATGAGTTTTCGGTTGGATGGTGATTTTTCAGCTTGCGATTACCAAAGCGTCTCAGGCAAAGAAAATTTTTCCGCGTTGACTTCTTCCCACTCGCCGGCGCTATCATCCCAGCGGTAAATTTTCAGCCGCGCGCTTTTTTCCGTTGAACTGTAAATATATTCCACTCCCGTGTCTGATCCGCCGCGGTGCGAATAAGTGGTCTTCTTATCCAGGACGATCGGTTTTTCCACGAATTCCAGCCGGGTTTTTCCCAGCGGACTGGTGAATTCTATAAAATCTATATCCACTCCGCCTTCTTCGTCGTAATGTTCGGTCCCTTTATCGATAACTTGATTAGCGTCCAGGATTTTCCCTTTGATTGCCTCCCATTTTTCCTTGGTCATAAGCGAGCATGGCTCGTTACGAGCCATTTTTCAATTAATTTATTCAAGCATAATTATATCATTTTTACGATATAAATCAAGGCTGATTTTCGCAATCAACTGTTTCGTGCCGCGCGTTTCGCGTTAGGCGCCGAGAATTCGCAGCCGCAATATTTTTGCCGGTAAAAACCGAATTTTTTGGATAAAACCAGCGAGCGCTGCCAGCCGTTGTTTTCCTTGAAATCCTCGGCTAAAAAATTTACGCCGGTCAGGTCGGCAATGTTCGAACCGACTCTGTTCACCTGATAAGAATTTTTATGCGGGCTGATCGTCAAACTCGTGCCGAATAAACCGATATTCTTCCGGCTGGCCAAGTCCGCTGTCGCTTGCAGGCGGTGCTGGAAGCAGATTTCGCAGCGCCGGCCGCCTTCCGGGTCGGCTTCCCGTCCGCCAACCGCGTCCAGCCAGGCTTCGCGATTATATTCGCCGATTCTTAATTTGACGCCGAAATAACCGGCTAATTTCTTCACTTCCGCCAAACGTTTGTCATATTCGCTTCGCGGATGGATATTGGGATTGAAAAAATAAAGTTCTAATTTATGGCCGCGATCGAGGATCTCCGCCACCGCCGAAGCGCAAGGCGCGCAGCAGACATGGAGCAGGATTTTTTTCCGCGGCGAATGATGGATCATATAAGCAAGCGGAATCGCCGCCAGGATTCCGATCAAGCCGGCCAGAAAATCCAGATAGGAAGGAATCCGCCCCGGGATGAAACTTTGTACGTATTCGCCCAGCAAATCGATCAACGTAACGACAAAAAAAGAAAACAAGGCGACAGAACGGAACTTGAATTTTTGCCAGGCAATGCCGATCGCCAGGAATAAATACATCATCACGCCGAAAAAAACCAGGTGCGCGGCTTTGTCATACCAAGTGATCCGGCTGATCATCCGCGGCACGCCGAGCATCGGATACCATAATAATGTTAAAACTCCGGCCAGCCAGCAAATCAGGATAAATAAATATAATCGTTTGCGCATATTATGAAACGGGGAGCAAAAGAACAAAGAACACGAATTTCAGCTCGCGTTCTTTGTTCTATGTTTCTTGATCTCCGCTAAAGATCGTCAGCCCTAAAATAAGAATAATCATCGCGAAAAATAAAACGGCGACGGCGATTAGTTTTCCCAGGCTTTGCAAAAATAGCGCGCCCAAACCGAATAACAAAGAAAAGCCGTAAAAAATCAACACTGTTTTCCGCTGGCCGATTCCCAAATCCAGCAGACGATAATGCAGATGCGCGCGGTCAGCCGTCCGAAAGGGATTTTTTCCGGCGTAAAGCCGGCGGATGATCGTCCAGATGAAATCGAGCAGCGGCAAACCCAGAACCAGCAAGGCAATGGCGATCTTGCCTCCGGAAATGATGGCCAGCACTCCCAGAATATAACCTAAAAGCAAAGAACCGCCTTCGCCCAGAAATATTTTGGCCGGATACCAGTTAAAAAATAAAAAACCCAGGCAGGCGGCGGCGAAAACGATCGCGGCAAAAGCGATATCCGGCTGATAGTATTTGCTCGAAACCGTAAAAAGAAAAATTATCAAGCCGCCGATGCCGGAAATTCCGGTTACCAGCCCGTCCAAGCCATCGAGCAATTTGGTGGTGTACATCATCGCCAGCAGCCAGATCACCGTGAAGATCGCGGAAGTCAGCGCGCTAAAATATAAAAAACCGCCGAACGGATTGGTGATTTTGCCGATGCCGATCTGGCCGGCCAGGACGCAAGCAATCGCGGCCAGCGGCCAGACGATTTGCCTGCTCGGTTTGAGATTGAATTTGTCATCAAGGAATCCGCCGACCATCAGGCAGGCGGCGCCGGCAAAAAACCACCACCATTGGCGATAAGTCAGGATGCCCAAGATCAGCCGATCGTGGAATAAAAATAAAATCAAAAAAAACGCCGCGAAGATCGCCAGGCCGCCGAGCAACGGGACGGGTTTCTCATGAAATTTTCGTTTGCCGTCGGGCCGATCGATTACCTTGGTTTTTAAAGCCAGGGCCAGGACCAGGTAAGTAAAAAGCAGCGAGAGGAGCAGAGCGGCGGCGGCGGGGAAAAAATAGGCTGTCATTGACGCTAAAAAAATTAATCGATATAATGAAATCAAAACCGCTCTTTCTTTAACCGTCTGTCCACCAGGAAGGAGGTGAATATGATTAAGACGCTGAAAATGCTCGGCTTACGGTTTAAAAAAATTCTGGGAAATTTGGCGCATTTGCGGCGGCAGAAAAAGGAATTAAACGCTTTGGAAATTTATACCAAAGTCGCCGAAGAAATCGCCGCCAGCGAAGGTGGAAAACATATTTCCAAAAAATCTCAAAGATTTTTGCGAATCCTGCAAAAGAATCTTTTGGGAAATTTCGCCATCAACTTGGAGGAATAATGAAGCGAGCAAGAAATCAAGGACGCGACTCTTTTTTAAAAAAGATGCGCGTCCTTTTTTCATGTAACAGGCATCAGGTAGCATTGTATAAATGTCACATGATACCTGATACCTGATACATGTTACACGACTTTATAGCGCTCTCCCCTTTTTAATTTCAATTTCCGCAGCTTCATTGATTATTACGGTATCGCGACGTTGCAATTGATTGCTTAA
>DATJQC010000038.1:0-3367 GCA_035506055.1 Candidatus Nanoarchaeia archaeon
TTTCGGTTTTATCGATCCGAATTTGATAATTATATTCTCTTAACCAGGGAATAGAAATAATCAAAACCGCCATTCTGATCAGTATAAAAACGACAAAGGCCCAAACAAGAATGCCGACGAAAGACACGTCTTTGAAAAATAGATGCGATATTTTTGCGACTGGCGCGCATACAATAAACAAAACTACTGCTGAAAAAATTAAATTCCGCAAATACTTTCTTATCACTTTCATCAGTTTTCCTTTCGTTAAATATTGATAATGTGCAAATTGCTTTTTATAATATTTATTATGGCATACAATGTTATAAAAATCAAGAGCTACTTCGCTAAGCTGAATGCCGTGCTCGTGGCGTTGGGATTTTTTTCACGGGCGAAATAATATTGCAGAATATCGTCCGCCACATTCAAAGAAATCTGGCTGCCTTCTTTGCCTTCTTCCACTAAAACCGTGACGACGATCTGCGGATTTTTATAAGGCGCGAAGCAGGTGAACCAGGCATGCGGCACCGAAGAAGGATCAGCGCCCCATTGCGCCGTGCCGGTTTTGGCCGCCGCTTCCACCGGCAAGTTCTGCAATTTCGCCGCACTGCCCGATGTAACCGCTTGGCGCATCCCCTGACGCACGACTTCGATATTATATGGATCGACCAGTTTCTGGCGGATAATCTTCGGCTGGATCGGAGTGATCGTACGGTCATTGTCGCTCAATACCGCTTTGACGATGCGCGGCTGGTACAACGTGCCATGATTGGCGAACACCGCCGTCCAGTTCGCATCCTGGATCGGCGTAACTAAAAGATCGCCTTGGCCGATCGCCAAATGATAAGTATCGCCGATATACCAGCTTTCGCCTTTCACCTGTTCCTTCCAGGCTCGGCTCGGCACAAAACCTGGCGACTCATTGGGCAAATCGATGCCGGTCTCCATCCCCAAACCGAACAGCAGCATATATTTGGCCAAACGATCAACGCCGAGACCGTTAAAATTCTGATAGCCGCCGCCGATCATATAAAAAAAAGTATTGACCGACCAGGCCAAAGCTTTACGCACGTCGGTGATGCCATGGCCGCCCGCGAGCCAATCCGGATAAAACCATTGTCCGACGCGGATGCCGCCGGTGGAATCGACCGTGGTGTGTTCGGCAATCACTCCTTCCTGCAAGGCTCCGGCAGCCACGACCATCTTCACCGTCGAGCCGGAAGGATATTCGCCGGAGATCGACCGGTCGAACAGCGGCTTGTCCGGAGCATCGGCCAGCGCATTATATTCGTCAGCAGTGATGCCTTGGGCAAAAAGATTATTATCATAAGAAGGCAGGCTGATCAAGGTGAGAATCTCGCCATTGTTAGGATCCATAATTATTACCACCGCCTTATCCTCGATTTTGGCCGCCTGCAACCGCGATTTTAAAATCTCTTCGGATTTTTTCTGCAGATCATAATCAATGCTCAATTCCAAGTCGTCGCCGTCGACTGCCGGCTGTTCGCTTAAAACTTTTTTAGCCGAGCCGAGCGCGTCGACCTCGATCTTGGAATAGCCGCTTTGACCTTTCAAAGCGCTTTCCCAGGAACTTTCCACGCCAGCTTTGCCGATATAGTCGATCGGCGCGTAATTTTGGCTGTCTCTTTCCAAATCAGCATCGCTCACCTTGCCGATATAGCCCAAAATGTGGGAAAGCGACAAAACGCCATCGGTGAGATACTGCCGCAGATCTTTGGTCGACAAAACAATCCCGGGCAAATCCTGTCCCGCAAGATTAAACAGCATCGCTTTGTCATAATCAAGATTATCAACGATGGAAATCGGCCGGGAATAATCGGCGGATCCCGGAACCAGCTTATTTAATCGATCGTCAAGACCGTTGATCAAAGCTTGCTGCCGAGCCGCGTCATCGGGATAAACGATCGCCGCGGTCTTGGCCAAAATCTCCGCTCTTTTTCCCGAATCGAGCGGCAGGTCGGCGGGCTGAAGATATAAAATAAAGTTAGCGGCATTGCGCACCAGCGGCCGGCCGGTACGGTCATAGATTATTCCGCGCTTGGCCTCGACGCGCTCGGTCCGCACGCTGTTATTTTCCGCCAGCGAAGAATAATAATCTCCTTTGGCGATCTGCAGCCAGGCGACGCGGCCAAGCAGCAGGCCGCCGAAAATAATCAGGGCGATGACAAAAATTCTTAACCGCGAAAATTCAAAAGTCCGGCCGACGACTTCGCCAATCCGGCCGCCGGGCACGAACGAACTTTCGATCCAATCTCGAAAATGGGAATATTTTTCCAATTTGCCGTTCTTAAAGCCGCCGTGCTTCAGCACGAAAGGATCATTGGCATTATTATTATGGATTTTTTTCAGATGATACATGGGAACAAAAACATTGGAGCATAAAAGCATTAAAACAGGCTGCAAATAAATTTTTGCTTGTCAAAAATCTATTTCTGCCTGTTCTTATGCTAAAATGCTTACCTGCTACTTTTTGATGATGAACACCGGTTTCAGCCGGTCGCTGATCAGGTTGGTCAGATAAAAAAGGGCGACGACGGCCAAAAGATTCAAGATCAGCCCTTCTCCCAGCCGCAACCATAAATTTTTTATTAAAAAAAATAGGGGCGCGCGGTCGGCGGAAAAAAATCCGGCGAAATAATAAGCCGCGTTATAAGCCAGATAATAGAATATCGTGGCGAAAAAAGTCAGCCCCAGGAAAGAATAAAGCGACCGATTGGTAAAAAAATTCTTGGAAAGCAGAGCGCTGAAAATAAAAATTAGCGGCCAAAGGATGATGAAGAATCCGAACCAAGGCGAAAAATACAGATCAAAAATCAAGCCGATGAATAAAAACCACCAGATGGTCCGATAGCCGCCGCTCCACTCCAAGGAAAAAACCAAAAAAACCAGAATCAGATTCAATTCTTTGAGCCAAAACGGCAGAGCGGAAATAAAAGCCAGCTGGAGAATCGCCAGGCAGACGATCAAAATCAGTTTGAAGAAGAAGCGGAAATACATGGATCATAGAGCATGTAACATGTAACATGTAACATGATTAATATAAAATATTTTAACTGATTTTTTTGAACATATCGCATCGCAATATGCTACCTGTTATCTGCTGCCTGCTACGGGATAAGCACGGAAACTATCGTCAAATTATTCAAATCCGCGGCTGGCTGGATGTTGGCGCTTTGCCAGATATCATTGCTGCCTTTATCGACCTTGGCTACCTGGCCGATTAGCAGGCCGCGCGGAATATTCGGCTCCAAGCCGGAGGTTACCGCCAAATCGCCGAGATTGATTTGTTCCATTTGCGGGATGTAATCCATATTGATCGTCAAGCCGAGATTGCCGTCGGTGACGCCGATCGTCCGGTCGACATTCT
>DATJQC010000039.1:0-5875 GCA_035506055.1 Candidatus Nanoarchaeia archaeon
TTAAACTGATCCATACGAACTCCTTTGTAAATTGTTAAAGGGCACACCATATTAGGCATCGATACAAAATAACACGCTATTTATATGTTGTCAATTTTTTGACGAGAGTCGGATTCGAACTAATATAACCATTTATTTTCAGCCATTTTGACTAAATCAAAAGAACATGACATAAGTCATGTTCTTTTGATTTTTGGCCAAGCTTAACGGTCTTTAGCACAAAACCTGTGTTTGCTCCCGGGGTCGGATTCGAACCGACGACCAACTCGTTAACAGCGAGCTGCGCTACCGCTGCGCTACCCGGGATCGTCCTTCGCTAAAAGCTATGGACGACGAGACGTCTTAGCTTTAACGAATAATTTATTCCCTAAATTCGCCCTCCGAAGCCTTAGCGCAGGAGGGCTACCCGGGAATCTTCGGGATTTGCGATTTGCGATTTAATTGTAATGGTGAAATTAAAACTGCCTTTTGGGAGGCGGTTTGGTTATATTATATCGGAAATAAAAAAATAGTCAAACTATTTATCGATCGACAATTTATGACGCATTTTGACCTCGCCAAAGCCGGCTTTCTTAATTTCTGCCAACAATTTTGCGGATAGCTGGCGGCAGGCGCAATTCTTGGCATGAGCGATATGCCATTTTATCCTCTGCGACTCGGAAGGATCGGCGAGCATCTTATTTTTTTTGTGCCATTGTTTATTGATTTTCATAATTTAATTGGATAAAACCATTGCCCAGCGTCAAGCTAAGTTTTTGATTAAGCGGATCGGAATATAAAAAATCAATGGCTGTCCTTAATTGTCCGGAAAGAATCGCCTGAGCGATAAAAGAAGGGAAATAAAAATTATGGAAACGGGCCTTGGTCACTCGTAAAGACAGGCGATCGTTCGCCGTCAACGGCCTGGCTTCCAGATAAAAATCGCCGGACAAATTTTTGATCGTCAAATTTCCGGAAATTTTTATCAAATTGTCGGAAAAAGAAACGATGACATTCCGCGCGATCGGGTTAGTCGTGCTGGCCAGTTCGCGGGCGATCAGATAATTTATTTCCGTATCGGTAAAATACAGATTGCGGTCATCGGCCAGCGCCAAATCGATATTTTTTTCATCAAAAGCGGTCTGCCAGTTATTTAATTTTGTTTCGGCGCTCAATGTGGAGAATTGAGCCGCTTGCGCCGCATTCACATTTTTTATTTCCGCCGGAGCCGGTTGCGCCGGCAAATGGATCAAGCGCTTGCCGAAATTAAGCGCGTCAAGCAGGGAAAAAGCGTGCGCGGCCGCGGGCGCCAGCAAGGCCAAAACGACTAAAATAATCAAATACTTTTTCATAAATTTTGCTTAATCAATTTCTATCGGCAAGAACAAAGAACATAGAACATCAAACACCAAGAACTGCTCTTTGTTCTTTGATCCATGTTCTAAATTTTAACCACCCCCAAACCCCTCCTTGATAGGAGGGAGGATCTCTAATAATCCCTAAGTTTTTTTATCGAAACGTCCTTTTTGATTTTTTCCAGGGCTTTGGCTTCAATCTGGCGGATGCGCTCGCGGGTAACGTCGAATTCCTGGCCGACTTCTTCCAGAGTGTGTGCGACTCCGTCAGTCAAGCCGAAACGCATTTCCAGAATTTTCTGTTCGCGCGGCGCCAGATTGGCGACGATATGTTTTACGTAATCTTTTAATAATTTCAAGGCGGCGGCGCGGTCGGGCGCGACATTTTTGATGTCTTCGATAAAATCTTCCAAGACCGAATCCTCATCTTCGTCGCCGACCGAAGTTTCCAGCGAAATCGTATCCTGGGAAATTTTCATGATATATTTAATCTTGTCCAATTCTTCATTCATCTCGGCGGCGATTTCTTCCGGCAATGGTTCACGACCGAGGTCTTGCACCAGGCGGCGTTCGACCTGCTGGAATTTATTGATCGTTTCCACCATATGCACGGGAATGCGGATGGTGCGGGACTGATCGGCCAGGGCGCGAGTGATTGCCTGGCGAATCCACCAGGTGGCGTAAGTGGAAAATTTATAACCCTTGCGGTATTCGAATTTTTCCACGGCGCGGAACAAACCAATGTTGCCTTCCTGGATCAAATCCAAGAGCGACAAGCCCTTGGCGCCGGCGAATTTTTTGGCAATCGAAACGACCAATCTTAAATTGGCCTCGATAAGTTTTTTCTCCGCTTGTCTGTCCCCTCTTTCTTTGCGCTTGGCCAATTCGACTTCTTCCTCGGTGGTTAAAAGCGGGACGCGGCCGATTTCTTTCAGATACATCTGGATCGAATCCGAACTTAATTTGGAAAGATCGACGGTCGGCGCCAATTGCTGTGCCCCTTTTTTTTCTTTTTTCTCGCTTTTTTTCTCGCCTTTTTTAGGCGGAGTCAAGTCGGCAAAATCCAAAATCCGGCCGGTATCCTCGACGATCTGGATGCCGTTGTCCTGCAGCGCTTCCAAAAATAATTCATAATCATAAACATAGTCCTCCACATTAGAGAACAAATGCAAGATTTCCGTCTCGGTCAAAAAACCGCGCAACCGGCCTTTATCCAATAAATTTTTGATCTGCTCCGGTGTCGGCGCCGACGTGATCACCGCTTCGGCCGCCGGCTGTTTTTTCTTATGCTTCTCCCATTTTTTATGCCGGAATTTTTCGCGATAAAGCTTTTTCTTTAAAGCCTTTTTTGAAGGCTTCGCCGCCGCTTTTTTCGCCGGTTGAATTTTCTTCTTGGCGCGTTGTTTCATTTTTTATGTTAACTTTTTAATAAATCTAAAATGTAATACTAATAAATACGAATACATACTAATCACACGAATGTGCAACAATTCGAAAAACTTATTAATTTGGCCTCGACAAAATTTATCCATGACAGAGCCAAAGGATAAAATATTAGATACTTTATTTCATCACTATTTTTTCGTCATCCTGAGCGCCGCGCGAAGGATCTATTTTATAGAAACCAAGAACTTCTTCGACAAAAATTTTTAAAGTTATTATACGAACTTCTCGGATAATAGATCCTTCGTCATTCGCCGAGGCGGCTCATTCCTCAGGATGACAAAAAAATATTCTATGCTCTATGTTCTTATGCTCTTATGTTTGGCTCCGTCGGAGTCTCCCGCCTAGGGGACTCTGACGAAAATGTCCGCAATCGGCAGAGTCCGCTTCGCAAGACTCTGCCGGAGCCAAGCCAAATTTTATGCTACATGTTACATGATACCTGCTACCTGTTCAGATATTCTCCCCTTCCGCGTTATTTTCCGACGATTCTTCGGACAACCTGGTCAATTCGGCCATTAATTTCTCCGCTTCTTCTACCCGGCCTTCGTTTTCCAGTTGCTCAATCAGGCGGCCGATTTCTTTTCGACGCGCGGATAAATAATTTTCTTTCAGAGCGATGATCACGCGGATAATTTCATTTTTGGCCTTGTCCGCTTCCAGGCCGTAAAAATCCTTGTCGCCCAAGATGACGATTTTTTCCAATAACCGAAACAAGCCTTCGTTGCCTAGGCCGTCTGGTTGGCTCGCGAGCCAATTCCTAAAATCTTGATAATTGATTTCCTTCCTGCCGTTTTCCGCTTGACTGATATTATCATTATAATAAATTATCAAGTTTCTGTAAAACGATTTATTGTCGGCGCCGGAGAGATGATCAAGACTGACTTTGTTGACGATATAATCAAAGTGGGCCGGAAATTTCATGGTCAGCGCCAGAATATTCTGGGATAATTTTTCCTCGCGAGTTTCCTTGCCGGCCATAGCCTTGGCGTCGGCCGGCGCGGCGGCGGGCGCCGAATAGGTTTTATCTTTATTTTTAAAAGCCGCGATTGTTTCCCGCAAAGCGGTTTCGCCCACCTGCAATTTTTCCGCCAACTTTTTCAGCCAATGATCCTGCTCGATCCGATCCGGCAAACGGGCGATGATCGGCAAAATTTTCCGCGCCGCTTCGCGCTTGCCTTCGGATTCTTCGATATTATAAGCGGCGAAAATCTTATCAAAATAATATTGCATCACGTGTTTGGCTTCAGCCACGGATTCTTTCCAGGCCTCGACATCGCGGCGGATCAATTCGTCCGGATCTTTGCCTTCCGGTAAAGTGATAACTTTGATATTCATCTCGGCGGCAAACGCTTCGCGGATGCCGCGGTCAGCGGCCAACTGCCCAGCCGAATCCATATCGAATGATAGCGACAAATTATTGGAATATCTTTTGATTAATTTTAACTGCTCGGCCGTGAAAGCCGTGCCGCTCGAGGCGACGACATTTTTAAAGCCGGCTTGATGGCAGGAAATGCAATCCATCTGGCCTTCGACGACGATCGCGTAGCCCAAACTTTTGATTTCCATTTTGGCTTTATCCAAGCCGAAGACCACGCGGCTTTTGGAATAAAGCATCGTTTCCGGCGAATTAATATATTTGCCCATCTGTTCGGTTGCTTCGCGCTCGGGAGAAACTCGCGCCGTAAACGCCACGGTGTTGCCATTAATATCGTTGATGGGAAACATTATCCGGCCGCGGAAGCGGTTGTAAAAACTGTTGCGGCCTTCTTTTTTGATCGCCAAGCCGGCTGATAAAATTTCCTGTTCGGTATAGCCGCGTTTTTTCAAAACATTCAAAAGATCATCCCAGGAATCCGGCGAATAGCCGATCTGCCATTCCATCACGGTCGCTTCGGTCAATCCCCTCTTCTTATATATATAATCTCGAGCGGCAGCGGCAGCCGGCGATTCCAAAAAAGTCCGGTGATAAAAAGTTACGGCCGTTTCCATGATATCGAGCAGTCGATTGCGCTTGGAAGAAATTTCCGGATTTTCCCGCTTAAGCTGAACGCCGGCCTTCGGCGCCAAAATTCTTAGCGCTTCCACGAAGGAAACGCCTTCCATTTCCATAATGAAAGAAAAAATATCGCCGCCTTTGTCAGTCGAGAAGCAATGCCAAATCTGTTTTTCCGGCGAGACGATGAATGACGGAGTTTTCTCGCGCTTAAACGGCGAGAGCGCGGAAAAATTCACCCCCACCGCCTTCAAATTAGGGACGTACTCTCTTATCACATCGACTATATCCAATTTGGATTTTATTTCTTCGGAAATTTGCATGAAATAATTTTAAATTCTGAATTTTGAATTTTGAAATAATTTTAAATTTTCCAATTTTTAAAAATTTATAAATTGAGAAATTATTTCAAAATTCAAAATTGAAAATTAAAAGAATATGCGCCACCAGCCCTTTTTCTCTTTCGGTCTGATCGGCTCGTCGCGGAAATCGCGGTTGCCGATGCCGGCGAAAGTTTTGTCCAGCGTTTCTTCCGGCTTATCGATCGACAAGTCCTCAGCAGAAGATTCTTCGATCAAAAATCCTTTCAATCTTTCCATTTCGTCGGCCACTATTTCGCTGTCATATTCGGCGTTGTGCATATGAGCGCCCTCGTAGCTGGCTTTTTTCTGGTCAAGATGCAGATTGAAAATTACCCGGTCGGACAAATTTTCAAAATACATATGAAAGCGCGGATAAAAATCGCGGGTAAAACGGCGGACATAGCTGTCGTGGCCGGTGATCGAATCGTGAATATGCGCGTAACCGGCCTTGCGTAAAAAAGCATCCGGATTGAGATTTAATCTTTTTTTATTAACCGAGATTTTCATAAATATAGCGAAAATTTTCGAAGAATCAGCCGCGCCGCACGGCTTTGAATTATTCTCATTATCCGCCAAAAAACGGCAAAAGTCAATCGGTACGAATCAAACGATGCAAAATGTAACCATGGGGGTATTCGCTAAACGATTGTAAAATGTAACCATAAGCTAATTAATTTTAGGGTTAAAGCTATGGTTACCAAGCCTATGAGTCTGCCAGCAAGGCGAGAGTATCTTAAACA
>DATJQC010000040.1:0-3580 GCA_035506055.1 Candidatus Nanoarchaeia archaeon
GAGCTGACCGCGGTTTGTTTAGCGGATGACTTGGATTTGATCGGGACAAATCATGACTACTTTTCCTTCGATTGAGTTTTCTTCGGTAAAGCAGGAAATGGAAATAATATCCCGATCGAGCAATACTAAAGTCAGCGGACGGGTTTTTTCTCCTTCTTCTTTTTGCTCATCGACATACAGCAGATACATGCCTCGGGCAAAAAGTGAACATTCGCGCGTATCCTCGGTCCGTCGCTCTTCGGTAATGACTTCGATCGCTCGACCGAGAATCTGGGCAGCTTTGCGCAGAACAAAGAATGACCCTCTGATGACCCGGTGCCCTGGCTCATTTCTGATAATCGCCCGTTCCCGGCAGATAATGATTTTTTTTCCTTCGACGTCGTTATCTCCGGTTAATTCGGCCTTGGGGATGACATTGTCATCTAAAAGTACCGTTGTTAGCTCGTCATCGCTGGGATCTGGATTGCCATTATGTTCGTTGATGTAGAGCAGATAAAAACCCTTGTCAAAAAGGCGAGGCGAAGCAAAATTTCTTCTGCGGCGTTCTCCAGTGACGACTTTGACAACCGTGCCGTAAATTTGATCAACCGGATCAAGGACGAAATACTTGCCTTCAATTATTCGGTGGTCTGTTATCATAATAATCTCCTGATTGTAAGGTGCGCGGTCAATTTGACAATTTTCAGCTCGTCTGGTTATCTTGGCGGTAAATTCGGCAGTTGTCAAGTATCTTGCCGTTGCCGGCTTTATGATATAATCTAATTAAACAGCAAACTATGTTGGAACAGCGGCAAAAATTATTGGCGGAGAAAAAAGAAATTTATTTGCGCGTCAAGGTAATCCCGGGCGCGCCGAAGACGGAAATCAAAGGCGAAATGGCGGATGGCACGATCAAAATCGCCCTGCGTGCGGCTCCGGAAAAAGGCAAAGCCAACGAGACGTTGATAAAATTTTTAGCCGAATATTTTGGCGTACCCAAGGGTAATATTAAAATAATTTCCGGAGTAAGCGACAGGATTAAGTTGGTAAAAATTTTTAACCAGTAAGAATAATTTTCAATTTACAATTTTCAAATAATTTTCAATGTTTAAAATTTTAAATTGTTATTTTTTGCGTTTTTAGGAGGAAAAATTGAAAATTTAAAAATTTATGAATTATTTTAAAATTTAAAATTGTAAATTTAAAATCAAAGTATGGACCTCTCCATCATTATCGTCTCTTGGAACGTCAAAGAAAAATTAAACAAATGCCTGACGCATCTTTGGTTGAGCCAGACGAATTTTGTTTTTGAAGTTTTTGTCGTCGATAACGGTTCGCGCGACGGCTCGGCCGCGATGGTGCGCGAAGAATTTCCCGAAGTAAAGCTGATCGCCAACGACGGCAATTTGGGTTTTGCCCGCGCGGTTAATCAGGCCTTCCGCCAAAGCGCGGGCGAATTCATCTTTCTGCTTAATCCGGATAATTTCGTTTTTCCCTCGACGATCGACAGCCTGGTAAATTGGCTGAAGATCAATCGCCGCGCCGCGCTGGCCGGCTGCCGGCTGTTTGATAAAAACAGTCTGGATATCAAAGGCCAGGTCAGAAAATTTCCCGGCTTATTCAACCAGCTGGCGATCGTTTTGAAATGGCCTTATTTATTTCCCGGAATTTTGAATCGTTATTTACGGATTGGATTTGATTACGATCGGCCGGCCATCGTCGACAGCGTCCGCGGCAGCGCCATGGCGATCCGCCGTTCGGTTTTGGAAAGCGCCTTGCCCGATGAACGATGGCAGCGCGGCGAATTGCTTGACGAAAGATTTTTTGTTTGGTTCGAGGATGTCGATCTTTGCCGGACTTTCCGGGCTGCGGAATTGGAAGTCTGGTACACGCCGGCTGCGCGCTGTTATGACCAAGTCGGTCAGAGCTTTTCACAAGTGCCGCGGATCACGGCGCAAAAATATTTCCGCGCTTCGATGCTGGCTTATTTCCGCAAATGGAAACCGTTTTGGCAATATTGCGTTTTATGGCTGGCCTGGCCGGCCGGGATTTTCTTAACCTGGATTTTTACGGCGCTGGGGTTTGAGAAGAAGGATAACACGTAGCAGGTAACAGGTAACAAGTATCAGGTAGCATGTAGCAAGTGAAAATCGATATGATACTTGTTATTTGATACATGATTTTATGTTTAAGGTTGGAATTATCATCGTAAATTATAAAGATTACGCCCAGCGGTTTCTCGCCGATTGCCGCGATTCTTTGCGCGCGCAAAATTATCCGCGGGAAGACGTTAAATTTTATGTCGTCGATAACGTTTCCAGCGCCGAATCCGCCGCCTATCTGCGAGAGAATTTTTCCGAGGCGAAAATTATTCCGCGCCCGGATGGGAATTATGCGGCGGCCAACAATGCCGGCATCGCGGCGGCTCGAGCCGATGGCGCGGAAGTTTTCGTCATTGCTAACATGGATATGGTTTTTGAACCAGATTGGCTTAAAGAATTGATCGCGGCGCTCGACAGCGGCGAAAAAATCGGTATCGCGCAATCGAAAATTCTGCTTTATTCGGCCGATGGCAAAACTAAAAAAATAAACACTTTGGGCAATGCCATAAATTTCTTGGGCTTCGGCTTTACGACCGGCTATAAAGAGAATGACCGCGAAATTTCCGGTCTGCCGGAGATAAAAGGCTATGCCTCGGGCGGCTCTTGCGCCATCAAGCAAGAAGTTTTGGACAAGATCGGCGGTTACAATGAAGAATATTATATGTATCATGACGATTTGGAAATCGGCTGGAAGACCAAAATAGCCGGTTATAAAATCGTCCTGGCGCCGAAATCCGTCTGTTATCACAAATACGAATTCTCCCGCAGCATCAAGATGGTTTATTATATGGAGCGCAACCGCCTGCTCGCCGTTTTTTCTTTTTATGAATTTACTTCAATCTTGGCGATCATTCCGGCGCTGATTTTTATGGAATTGGGCCAATTATTTTTCGCGCTCATCAAGGGCTGGCTGACGGAGAAATTGAAAGCCGATGATTATTTCCTGCGCGCGCCCAATTGGGACAAGATTATGGCAGCGAGAAAAAAAGTGAAAATTTTCCGCGTCAAAAAAGACCGTGATATCGTCGACGACTTTGCCGGAGAAATATTATTCCAGGAAATCGACAACCCGGTTCTCAAATATTTCGCCAATCCTTTCTTCAAGCGGTACTGGGATCTGGCCAAGAAGGTGATTAAGGGCTGAATACGTCTCTTGGCAGACTGGGAAACTTTGTCCCTTGGATTCTTGGAACGAAAGTTCTTAGGAATCCAAGGGACTTTTTAATTGTAATACTAATAAATACGAATACCTGCCTACCGGCAGGCAGGCATACTAATTTTACGAATAATTTTTTAGCAAGAATTTGTTATATTAGTATGCATTCTTATTTATTAGTATTACAAGTAGCATTTAGCATCCGTGTCAAATGATCCAAAAATGTAACCGTAGGCTAATTCGTTCCATGACGGGAAAATGTAACTTTGGCGGCGGGGTTTAAGGCTACGGTTTGGTTAATAATTATTCGGTTGGCGCGGCTGAGTTTTTCCAGTTTGGCGTT
>DATJQC010000041.1:0-7240 GCA_035506055.1 Candidatus Nanoarchaeia archaeon
TTTGGAAGGCTTGGTGATCGCTTTGGAAAATATTGATGCGATCATCAAGACGATCAAAGCCTCCAAAGATAAAGATGACGCGAAAATAAATTTGATCAAGAAATTCAAGTTAACCGAACGGCAGGCGGTCGCGATTTTGGAAATGAAACTCCAGCAATTGGCTAACTTGGAAAGATTGCGCGTTGAAGAAGAATTAAAGGAAAAGAAAAAGCTGATCGCCGAGCTGGAAGCGATTCTTAAATCCAAAACCAAAATTTTAAGCATTGTTAAAACCGAATTGAAAGAATTGGCCGACAAATACGGCGACGAACGCCGCACGCAGGTGGTCGCCCGCGGCGTGAAAGATTTTTCCATCGAAGATTTGGTGCCGAACGAAGAGGCGATCGTGATGATGACCCGCGACGGTTATATCAAGCGTTTGTCGCCGGATACTTTCAAAACCCAGGAACGCGGCGGCAAAGGCGTGATCGGCTTATCCACTAAAGAAGAAGACACCGTGGAATTTATGTTCACCACGATGACGCACACCGATTTGCTATTCTTCACCACCAAGGGCCGTGTTTTCCAATTAAAGGCTTATGAAATTCCCGTGGCCTCGCGGACGGCCAAAGGTACGCCGATCGTTAATTTTTTGCAATTATTGAGCGAAGAAAAAATCACCTCGACTTTGCCGCTCGATAAAATCGCCGGCGCCGAATATTTATTTTTTGCCACGGAAAAAGGCCTGGTGAAAAAATGCAAGCTGGAAGCGTTCGCCAATGTCCGCCGCTCGGGTTTGATCGCCATAAAAATAAAAGGCGATGATAAATTGATCTGGGCTAAGCCGACTTCGGGCGAAGATGATATTCAATTGATTACTTCCGAAGGCCAATCGATCCGTTTCTCCGAAGACGATGTCCGCGAAATGGGCCGCAATGCCGCCGGCGTGCGCGGCATTCGTTTGAAAGGCAAAGATATTATGGTGGGGATGGGCGTTATTTCCACGGACAAAGAACGGGTGAAAAAATATCAGGTGCTTTCGATTATGGCTAACGGATTCGGCAAACGCAGCCCGCTTTCGCTTTATAAAGTCCAGGGCCGCGGCGGGTCCGGCATCCGCACCGCGCACGTCACCGATAAGACCGGCAAGCTGACCAACGCTTTCGTGGTCAACGCCGAAACCATGGCTGACCGCGATCTGATCATCATCTCGGAAAAGGGCCAGGTGATCCGCCTGCCGTTCAAACAGGTTAACGAGCTCGGCCGCGACACGCAAGGCGTCCGGGTCATGCGCTTCAAAGAAGAAGGCGATAAGGTGGCTTGCGTGACCTGGGCGTAATTCAAAGTACGAATTGCGAATTTCGAAGTGCGAATTAAAATAAAAAAGACTTTTTGCCGTACGGCAGTCTCTTTTAAGGAGCTGCCGCTTTTGGTTGAAATAAAAAAGGCGGAGATAGAAAACTCCGCCTTTCGCGTAACTGATTATATCAGCCCAGCATCTCCTTCCTTAATTGCCACCTTTCTTCCTCTCTCATCCGGTTGATTTTTATTCCCGCCCAAATAATGAAAGCTATCATCGCCCAGGTGATTGCCGTTGCCAGTAATTCAGCCGAAAGCAGAAAACAAAGAGCCAAAAAGATTAACAGCGCCACTGCCCACCAAAAAATAACGGTATAAAAGGCATAAAAGGCATAATAGAGCTTGTCTTGCCGCGTCTTCCATATTTTGATTAAAAAAGCCGCCAGACAACCGCACACCGCGGCAGATAAAATTCCGGCTACCAGCCATTTTTCGGAAATTGAAATCGATTCTCTCCCCACTGCCAGCAGAAATGCGGAGATGATAATGCCAGAGAAAAAAACAGCCGTCAGGGCGAAATCAAAATGTTTTTGCTTGATCGATTTGATTCTCCGGAGCGCTACGATGATAAAAAATATCCCCAGAAAAAAAAGATAAGCTCGGTGCCGGTAGTCGGGAATAATGTCTTTCGTCGGTTTGGCAGCGTAAGAGCTGTCTTTAATCTCGGCAATCATGCCGGGAATTTTTTTCGGCGGATCGATTTTTTTCCAAATCGTCGGCGTGATCACCCGGAAATAATTCCAGCCCCAGAAATCGTTCGGCGCGCGGGCCGTGTCATAGCGGATAAAGGATCCGGTTTGATAGAATTTCGTCGCGTCGTTTTTTTCCAGCGGAACCTGGATAATTTGAAACGTGTTCTTGCAGACAAGATACCTTCCCGGGTGCAGCTCGACAAGATAGGCGCTGTCCGGTTCGGCCGCTCTGGCGCCATAGAGCGCGGTCGCTATCCAGAAAAATACGGCAAAAAAAACATTACGGCTTGCCATAAGGGCTCCTTTTCGCTTGGGTTTATTATTAAAAAGAACAGGAATAATTCGTTCAATCATATGACTTTGGTTGTTTTTTGTCAATCGCGGGACTTTGGTTTTTAAAAATGATATAATAAACCATAACACGAATACTGCGAATTATCAGCGAATACCGCGAACGAAACGGATAATTAAATTTACGACAATGTTTGTTGTATTCGCTGATAATTTGCGGTATTCGCGTTATATGAAAATATCGAATAAAAAATTAAAATTATTTTTTATGAAGCATTTTTTTATTTTTCTCGGCGCGTTTTTGATCATTATCCTGCTGGCGGTTTTCAATTTAAGCTTGATCTTCGGGGAAACTTTTCTGCTGCCGGGCGGCGGATCGCTGAGCGCCTGGAAGCCGGTTCATCTCCCGGCCGCTGTCTGCGGCGGAGAAAATAATTCCTGCGCCCTAACTCGTGGAACCAGCGCTTCGCCGACTGCCGATATGGTGGCGACCGAGATTAACATCGCTTCGCCGACTGCCAACCAGATTATTTCCAGCCCGCTCTCGATTACCGGTGAAGCCAAAGGCAGCTGGTTTTTCGAGGCGGTCTTTCCGATCAAATTGATCGGCGAAAACGGTAAGGTGCTCGCCCAGGGACAGGCGCAAGCGCAATCGGATTGGACTGTCCCCGGCTTCGTGCCCTTCAAGGCTGAATTGAGTTTTGACCCGGGCAGCTCGACGATCGGTATGCTGGTTTTTGCCAATGACAACCCGAGCGGCCTGCCGCAAAACGAAAAACAATTCGGCCTGCCGGTCCGTTATAGCGGCGTCGAGCAGATTCCGGTCAAAGTTTATTTCGGCAATGCCCAGCTATCTGATGGTTCCGGCGATTGCGGTCTGGTTTTTCCGGTGGTGCGGCTGCTATCTAAAACTCCGGCCGTGGCCCGCGCCGCCTTGGCGCAGCTCTTGCAAGGGACGAGCGACGAGGAAAAAGCGCAAGGCTATTTCTCGCTGATCAATCCGAACGTCGGCATCAATTCTTTGACCATCACCCGGGGTACGGCCAAAGTCGATTTTGATTCGGCCATGGAAAACCATCTCGGCGGTTCCTGCCGCGTCGCCGCCATCCGCGCTCAAATCACCCAGACTCTGGAGCAATTCCCAAGCGTGAAGAACGTGATTATTTCCGTCAACGGCAACAGCGCCGAAGCGCTGCAACCATAGACAGGTAGCAGGCATCATGTAGCATATAAATTGATTATTAATCCGATTTTTTGTTCGTGCTACTTGATGCGTGTTATTTAGCGGTCTTGACAAGATTAATAAAACTTGCTATTATATAAGCACTTATTTTATTGGTCTTTTCACAACAAACCACAAGGAAGGGGATAACAATGGAAACATTGATTACCTCGGGACAGAAGCGTACGATTAAAAATCTGCTCAGAGATGGCGCGGAGAAATACGTGGAAGCGTTATCGATCGGCAAAGACCTTGCTCAGAATGTTATTATGCGCGGCGGAGAACTGCGGGAAACAGTTCGGGCGGCGATTGAAAAAGCGATTGCTGAATTGTCTGGCGATCCCATTGCCGGATGGACGCAGTTTTACCGAGACTGGCTCGGTTTAACTGTCGATTTATCCGGAGTCGTGATTCCAGTTAATCCAGGCGGCCTTGATTGGATCAATATTGTCGCTAAAGAGTTACTGGAAGCGTCCAACGGCCGTCCGCATGGCTTCGTCATTGAGGCGATGCGGAGAAAAGGTATTTCGGTTCGGACGTATAACGGCGATTTGGACGCGGTTTTGTCGCCTGGCATCTCGATCGTTAAAAACGATCTTCGGAAAAACGATCGCTGGCCGGACAAAGCGTCCTATGCCGTGCGCAACCGTGACCGGGCCGAAGCCGATGAAGAATATAAAAATCTTTCGGCTGATGATTTGGCAATGCGAAATATCCTTGGCAGCACTTTCTTAGAAAGACTGCTTCACGGGTATAGGTATTTTATTAAGACCGGTAAGCACCTGGATATTAGTAATTGGACGTTATGTTCGGGGTCGCGCGATTCCGGTGGCGGCGTGCCGGGCGTCAGCTGGGACAGCGGCAAGGTCAGCGTCATTTGGCGTCATCCGTCGAGTGCGTTCGACGTTCTTCGTTCTCGTTTCGTAGCAGTTTAATCTTTTTTCTTGTTTCTTTTTCACTTTTTTCCTCCTCGTTTGTTTTTGACAGGCGAGGAGATTTTATTTATAATAAAACTGGCTAATGAAATTGGTTCTGCTTCGGTGGAATATCAATTCGCCACTCATGAAAAAGAAACTGCCTGCTTAATTTTTTTTGGGTAATGCCCAAGAACGTAGCCGGTTTGAGCCGGATAACGCAGAAAAGCCATTTTTTGGTTTTCGGTGAAAATGATGAAATTAAGCAAAATTCAGGATCGCGCGATTCCGATGGCAACGTGCCGAACGTCAACTGGAACAGCGACAAGGTCAACGTCAATTGGAATCATCCGTCGAATGCGAACGACAATCTTCGTTCTCGATTCGTAGAAGTTTCTGGCAAAAAAGAGCCCCGGATTTTCAGGGCTCTTTTGCTTCGCAATATTTCAGCCAGCCAGAAGTCATTTTTGATATTTCTTCCAGTTGTTTTTGCAAGAAGATATATTTTTGAAAATCAATCGCGCCTAATTCGTCGGTTATTCTGATCAACCTTTTCAGTATTTCCAAGTTTAATCTTATTTTTTTCAGAATCGGCGCTTTGCCGTTCTTGGCGGATAAAGCCGCCTCAATCGACAGGCAAAGACAATCCAAACAATAATTTTCCGCCTTGGTTAAAATGCCAAACCGGTCGCGCTTGGGGGCATTTTTTCCGGCCTGGTAAATATTTTTGTAAAGCAACTCAAGTTTATGAATAATCGGGAGAGAAATTTCGATAGGGGGGGATTAATGGCAAAGTTTTTGTTGATCATATTTTTGAAGAAATAATTTCTTTGAAAAATTTATTTTCCGCCTGGCGCGAATTTCAACGCGGCAAGCGGAACAAAAGCGATGTTTTGGCTTTTGAAGAAAATTTAGAAAGAAATATTTTTAAATTGAGCGACGATATTGCTGATGGGAAATATGTTCATGGATCATACGAAAATTTTTACGTGCGCGACCCCAAATTAAGATTGATTAGCAAGGCCTGCGTTCGCGATAGATTGGTCCACCAGGCCGTCTTTCAAATATTATATCATATTTTTGACCGAAAGTTTGTTTATGATTCATATTCCTGCCGGATAGGAAAAGGAAATCATGCGGCCGTCCGGCGCCTGGATAGTTTTTGCCATAAAGTCAGCGATAATTTCAATCAACCGACTTTCGCTCTCAAATGCGATATTAAAAAATTTTTCGCCAGCGTCGACCGAAAAATATTATTTGAAATTATCAAAAGAACGGTTAAAGACGAAAGGGCGCTGTTATTAATCAGAACGATTTTACTAAGTTTTAATCCTCGCGAAACGATCGGATTGCCGCTGGGGAATGTCACCAGCCAGCTTTTTGCCAATATTTATCTTAACGAGTTGGATTGGTTTATCAAGCGTGAGCTGAAAATTAAATTTTATCTGCGCTATTGCGACGATTTTATTTTTTTAGACAAGGATGAAAATAAATTACTGGCGATAACACCTTTGTTAAGAATTTTTTTGGAAGAGGAACTGAAATTAAAATTGCATGAAAGGAAAATAATCATCCGCAAGCTAAATCAGGGAATCGATTTTTTAGGTTACGTGGTTTTGCCGCATCATAGCGTTTTGCGGACAAAAACCAGGAATCGAGCCTTACGGAAAATCGAGCTGAATAAAAACGATCTGAAAAATGGCTTAGTTAGCGAAGAATATTTCCATTGCTCTCTAAAATCGCATTTGGGAATGTTAAAACATTGCCATGGTCATAAAAATAGAGCAAAAATTTCCGGTTATTGGTGAAAAAAATTGGTTTCGTTTTTTTCTTGACTTTTAATATAAATTAAGTTAATATTGGTAAAAGCCAATAAAAATCGTTTAAAAGTCAGTTTTTATTGGCTCTATTTTTTATAATAACTATTATTATCAAATGTTAATCATCAGATTGGCCAGAATGGGCACGAAGAACAAGCCGACTTATCGAATCATTATCGCGGAAAAAGGCCGGGACAATTACGGTAAAATTTTGGAAAATTTAGGCACCTACAACACCTTTACCAAGGCGCTTAAAGCCGAAGAAGAGAAAATTAAAAGCTGGATCGCCAAAGGCGCGCGATTATCCGCCACGGTTAATAATCTTTTTATTGACAAAGGAATTATCAAGGGCGAGAAAATCAAATCCCGCCGGATGAATACGGAAAAATTAGTCAAAGCCCGCGCCGACAAGGAAGCCGCGGAAAAAAAGAAGATTGAGGATGCCAAGGCCGCTGACGAGGCCGCCAAAATTTCTGCCGCCGCGGAATCCGCTCCGGTTGCTGAAACCAAGGCTGAAATTAACGCCGAACCCGCGGCGCAATAAGTATTCGTTTAACCGCAAGCCTAAATTAGTATGGCTAACATTAAAGCAACTATTGACAAAATTAAGCAAAGTGCTATACTGATAAAGTAAGGAATTAATTTTTGTCCTTCGGGATGAACATTAAATATTTAATTAACGAAATCTCGCGAATCTGGCAGGGGAGTCTGTTTTTATCAGGACATACCCCGAATTCCTTTTCGGCGAGAAGAAATCACTACTATGGCAGATCAAGACAAGGCGTTTTTAGAGATGATCGTGAAGTCGATTGTCGGCAATCCGGACAAAGTCCAAGTGGACAGAACCGTGGATGAAATGGGAGTTCTTCTGACTCTCAAGGTCGATCCGACCGATATGGGCTATGTCATCGGCCGCAAGGGCCAGACCGCGCAAGCGATCAGAACTCTCTTGAAGATTGTTGG
>DATJQC010000042.1:0-9863 GCA_035506055.1 Candidatus Nanoarchaeia archaeon
TTCTTCATAATTTATTAAATCATTTCGCCGGAGAAGCGAAATATATAATTTTTTAGCATGTCTACATTATAGCACTTTTAAAAAAAAGTAGAAATACCCGAATTTTCCGATAAAAACAAATCAATTTAGGCAAATAAATAACCGGTATCCAAAAAATGAATACCGGTTTTTTAAAAGAATCTCTCTACTTTACCAACTGACTCCCAAAGTCAATTGTCCTGACTTATTTGCAACTAAATCGATTTTTGCGGCCGCCGCAGTTCCGCCATACAAAGTAAGCGGAATAGTCAGGGAATAATCCGTCGATGACCGCAGGGCAATAGTTCCCGTTCCCATATAGTAACTGCCATCGACCTGATCGACTGTTATGGCAATCGTGTAAGTACTGTTGACCCTATTGTCAACGGGCAATAAGCCTAACATAGTAATTTGTCCCAATGACCCAGGCGTAAAAGAAGTATCGACTTTGATAACGGCCGGTGGAGTTTCGTCATCCGTGCAGGTAATATTGATATGATTGGCCGTATTCTGAGCCGGAGAACCCGTAAGGGTGATCGGCAAAACCATTTTTGTAAGATAACTGGTCAGCGATGTAGTTACTGAGAAAGCGGCTGAATCTGGCACGGTGAAAGTTACCCGGCCTCCATTGAACTCTCCGGCGGTGTATGCCGGATTAATCATCACAAAAATTACCGTGTAAGCAATCCCCCGACTGAAAGAATGAGAAAGCGATACGGTATCTTTTCCGGTTAAGGCCACGCTATCCCAATTAGTCGATCCATCCCAGCTAACCAGTAAAACAGTCGCCTGGGGCAAATCCATTTTTTTTCCAAGCACTCCGGCAGTGTCTGGAATAATTTTGAATGTTCCAATCGCGGTTTTTCCCGTCTGCCCATTGTCCGGTCCGACGGCAGTTCCCATTCTGGCGCACCCGGCCAAGATGGCTACGGTGATCGAAAAGCAGAAATAAAAAATTTTTTTCATCTCTTCCTCCAGCGGTTTCGGATTTTGTTTTTAATTCTGAAAAATCGGTTTGATAGTGACGCTGCCGGCGCTGTCAAGATTAACCTTGACGCTGCCGATAGCTCTAAGCGGCGTCAAGAATTGAATCAGATCGGTGACGCTGCCGTAGACCAGGCGCGAAGCCGGCTGATAATCCGGTTTGGTGAAAATCAGATTATGATCGGCGGCAGCCGATTTGGCGAGCGCCGGACAAGCGGCGGCGGAAATTTTCATCGCCGCCGAACCAAAAGATAAATTCAGGATTTTAAAAATTCCGGTTTGATTAGCGGCGCGGACGCGGAGAAAATATATTCCCGACGGCAAACCGTTTCCGGCCCTTTCCGAAAAAGAACGGTAAATTTTTCCGCCAAGATCGGCCAGTTGGAACTGGACGCTTCCCGGATAGCCGGAAAACATAAATCCTCTTTTGTCCCAGGAAATTTTCAATTCTTCCGGCGCGACATTTACCGTGACAATGGTTAAAGAAAATTTTCCCAAAGTATCGGTAAAAGTCGAGCAGGCTGACGCGATAACGGTTATCTTAACGCCCGGAATCGTTTTGCCGCTGACTGAATCGATCACGGTTCCTGAAATCAAATCGGACGCGGCCGCGAAAAAGGGCAGGAACAAAATTATCAGCAAATAGATTGTAAAGAACTTAAGAGCTCTCATTGTTCGCTCCTTTGGTTTATTGTTTTCTGGCTAAGGTACATTTTTTTCTTTACCTAAAAATAACAAAAAAACAATAAAAAGTCAATATCACCGATTAAAATATCTAATATTAAATATATTTATCCTGAATTTTCCGCGTGCAAACGCGACCGGCGCCGCCCAAAAAATTCCCAAACAAAAATGGCAATGTCAGCAACATCGCCATTTTATTTTATGGAAATCGATTTTTTACTTAACCGGCGTCGAAGTGGCGGCGCGAGGAAGAAAAGCCGATGCCGGAGCGGAAATTTCCCGCGCCTCGATCAAGCTAACGTTAAATTTTAACAGCTGGGAAATATCGGCAAAATTCGAAGTTCCCGGCGCGCCAGAGGTTTGGCTGGCGGCAGGAGCGATTTTCTCGGCATAGACGGTAATCTGCATTCCGGGTTTCAAATCGGCCAGCGAGGCATTATCGACTTTTTCAAAAATATCCATCTGCTGAATGGCTTGATTCTGTTTCAGAATAGCATCGGCATAATTTTTGGAGATTGCCGCGCAATCGGAGTTGGACGCGGCAGTGGCGGCGCCGGGCGCGCATTTGGACAACTCGCCTTGCAGCGCGCTAATCTGGCTTTGAATATCGGATAGCGCTTTCTGGCCGCTGGCCTGATCAGCCCTGATTTGCTCGGCGGATTTCTGGCGAGATAAATTTATCACTGTCTGATCGGTAACTACCGCGATTCTAATTTTTAAGGATTCGTTATCGAGCGGATTGGCAAGCGGCGCGGAAAAAGTTATCTGCTGGCCGTTAATCGCGGTAATCTGACCGCTTAATACTCCGGTTTGCCGCGGCGGCAATATGCCGGAGGCGGCCAATTTCTGCTTGGCCGCGTTATACCCGTCGGCAAAACTGCCAGTCATCGGATTAGCCAAAAAAACTTTGCCGCCCGAAAAAGATTTGGCGACCACCAGGCTGCCAAACAGCAAACCGACGATAAAAGCGATTAGGACGATAAGCGACGCGACCACCGGAACATTGCCGCCGGTCTTCATCATCTTTTTAACGATTTTCTTTTGCGCCATAAATTTTAAAATTATGAATTTAAAATAATTGTTCTTTATTCAAATATACCATTTTGGAGAATTAGGAGCAAACCCGCGGGTTTATTATTTGACGATCATTGTCCCTTGCATGCCGGCTTGCCGCTGGGAATCGACGTTGGAATAAAAAAGATAATTGCCGGTTTTGGCCGGCGCGTTGAATATCATTACCCTGGTTGTTTCCGGCAAAAGGCTGAAACCGATCGCGGCCAGAGACGGATCGCCAAAAATTATAATCTCGCTCCATTTCGTTTTGTTGGTAAAGGCCAAAGAAACCGCCTGGCCCGGATGGACGGTGAATGAATTCGGCGTGATCTTATTATCGGAATCGATCGCCAGGACGAACGTTCCCTGGGGCAATTTGGCCGGATCGACGTTCACCGATTGCGTGGGAGAAGAAGCTATCCCCTGCACCGATGAATTCTGGGCCGCCTCGCCGTCTTTGGCCACCGCCTCGCCGGTCTTTTCCGAGATCGGACTTGTTCCCGGGGCGATGCTGACCGCCGGCGTGGCGACATTTTTGCCGTCAATTATCTGATTGATCGTCACGACTTGCGAAGGCGATCCGGCCGGGCCGTTTACCGCGTTCTTCTTGGCCGCGTTGATCAGGTTTTCCGTCGCCTTAACGCCCTCTTGCAGCGAAGTCGTCGAAGCGCTTGGCGTTTTATTGCCCGCGCCTGCGAGCTTAATGGCCGGAGCGGCGGAAAAATATTTCTGCCAAAGCAAAAGCGCGGCGATGAAAATAAGCAGCGCGCCGATGATCGAAGACATGATGATAATGAATCTTTTAGTGAACATTAATATTAATTTTTAAATTTTATAATTTTTTAATTTTTAAATAAACTCTAAATTCTAATTTTTAAACAAACAATTCAGGATTAGGCTTAAAAATTATAAATTAAAAATTCTTTCAAAAATTTAAAAATTAAAAATTTACTTAAGATTTACAATGGCCATTACCCAACCTTTGCCCGTATCATTCTCGAGGGCTTTGCCGATGGCCGTGCCGACTTTGGGATTGGCCGCTTTCATCGCTTCGCCGGTAACCGCCGAAGTGGTTAATAAATCTCCCTGATGGATTTTGCCGCCGCTGTCGTTGACGCGTACTTTAATGACGCCGACCAAGGCGACCGGCGCGGTATATTTTCCTTCGACTTGGCCGACGATCATGCCCGGCTGGGCGGAAATCACGCCGATCACGGCCGGATCATATTTTTTGTCGCAGGCTTTGGCAGATTTATAACCTCGGTCATCCATTACCAGCACCGTGCCGGCCGGATAATTCTGATCAGTATAAAATTCTTCGGCCACATCGCCCAGACTGTTGGTGATCTGACCGGTGACTTTCAAATCGCCGTTAAACCGGCCGCTGCCATTGACATCCAAACGATAATTGGCCGAGGAGGAAGTGGCAATGCCGACATTGCCGGTTGGCCCGATAATTATTCTGTCCGAATTAGCCGTCGCGTCATAAATCGAGAAATTACCGGCGCCGGCCGGATCACCCGTCCCGGCGGAATAAATCGCGTAATTTCTTCCCGAGGTGCCGGCGGATTCAAGGCGCAGGCTCGGGCCGAAAGCGCCGGTTGATTTTATATCGGCGGCAACATTGGTATAAGCTGTTCCATCCCCTTGAATTTGCAATTTATAGCCCGGATTAGTCGTCCCGATGCCGACGCTGCCGAGATTATTTATTACCATTGGTGTCCTAATAGCGCTATTATTTTGCGTGGCTTGATAGAAATTAATTGCTCCGTAAGTGCTGCCATCCGCGCCAAATGACAAAAGCCTCATGGCACCGCTATAGAAATCCAATTCCCCGACACTTTGAGTTGTTGCGTATCCCGCGGATGAACCTCTGACCTCAATAGCGCCATTAACATCTAATTTCTCATTCGGCGCGGTCGTGCCGATGCCGACATTGCCCTTTAATAATGTTTTGGTGACGCTGTCGTTCCCCAGCACGACCGAATTGGAACCGGCGCCGGTCGCGGCATTGCCGAAGACGTTTTCGTTGGTATCCCCGTCCGCCAATGATCTGGCGTTGGCTCCGACGAATACGGAATTATTGGTCGTGGTGTTCGGCGTGGATCCATCGGTGATGAATCTTCCGGCGGTGAACCCGAGGGCGACCAGATTATCGCCGCTGGCGTTGGAATACATCGCGTTCGTTCCGATCACCACGCTTCCGCCGCCGGTCGTGTTGTCGTGATTGGCATTGATGCCGACGGAACAGTTGTTGTTTCCGCTCGAATCCAGAGCTAAGGCGCCGGTGCCGATACCCATATTTGCCGAGCCGGAAGTGAGAGAGTACAGGGAAGCATAGCCGATCGCCACGTTCCGCTGCGCCGCGGTGGTAACCGTACTTATTACCGCGCCGGCTTGATAACCGATGAAGGTGTTACTTTGCGCTCCGACAACAAGGTTTTTTCCCGCCTGGATGCCCAGCAGAGTATTTTTATCAGTGGGATCGAAATTTATCAAACCATTGACTTGGATAAGATTGTTAGGGATAGTCGTCCCGATGCCGACGTAACCGGAATTAGCATTGTAAATATTATTGCCGGAAGCTGACCAATAACTTTGCGCCGCCAAAGCATAGCGGGCATCGGCAAACGACAGCGGAATCGCGTCCGAACCGTTGAGAGGATTTTCCACGCCGGTCACATATCCTCCGCCGGCGTTGATCGCCGTGCCAGTGAGATTATCAACCGCGACCAAACCGACGTTATTGCTGGTAGTGGCAACACTGATACTGCCATTGTAGACATAGAAATTAGCTTTGCTGGATGGACTGGTGGTGCCCAGCTTGAAAGTGGACATCTTCGATTGAGTCGTCGTGCCGACATTGACCGGTTCCGGGACATTGCCGTAAGGCGGCGCGGCGGCCGGATTGTTCCAGGCGGCAAAACCGTAAAGCGAGTAAATAAAAACTCCCAGCGCGACGAAAGCGCCGAGAACAAAACCGATCAATCCGGAAGATGGTGATGATCCTTGGCCGGAAAATTTATTTTTTTTAAAACCGTTCATAGGGGTGTTTCCCTTAGATAAGCGCGAAATAGGGGATAAAAATTATCAATCCGACCGCGACCGCGAGCAGAGCGGCGATCAGCACGGCCGCGGCCATGATGTCTTTCGCCGCCATCACCGACTCATGGATCCGCGGCTTAAGCGCATCGGCCAAGCGCTCGATCGCGCTATTGGCCGTTTCCATCAGAATCACCAGGGCGACGCAGATCAAGATCGCGCACCATTGCCAAGACTGGATCTTAAAAATAAAACCCAGGGCAATTACCATTATAGCAACCAGCGAATGCGCTTGTAAATTTTGCTCTTCCCGAAAAATTTTTCCCAAGCCGCGGAAAGCGTAAGCGAAACTTTTAAATAATCTGATCATGTTTATAATTTTTTAATAAACTCTTGGCCCAGCTTAATCATCTTCAGCCGGTCTTTTTCCGTCCGGTCGTCATAACCGACCAAATGGAGCAAGCCATGGACTAAAATAAAAATCAATTCATTCCGGAAGCCGTTGCCGTTTTCCCGCGCCTGGCGTTTTATTTGGGCCGGATCGATGATTATTTCTCCCAAAAAATTTCCTTCGCCGGCGAAGGAAAGCACGTCGGTCGGACAATTTTTTTTCCGATAGCGGAAGTTGAGCTGGCGCATCCTGACATCGACGATCAAGGCGATCGAAACATCTTTCTTCTTCAAGCGGCGGCTTTGCAAAAACTTCTCGGCCGCTTTTTTAAAAAATTTTTTATTGATTCTATATTTAGTGGTGTTATTGATTTCAATCATAATTATGATATGAATACTACAAATTATGCGCTAATGCCGCGAACTCCGCGAACCTGTTTTGCTTGGGCGGGATTCGTAAAAATGTTCGCGGCCTGCCTGCCGGTAGGCAGGTATTCGCGAAAAATTCGAAGTATTCGCATCATGTCCCAACTCTACTTTTACTTCAGGGTAAAACTATTGATCATCATCAGAAAAATGCGGTAATACTGCGGGTTGTTATCGATGGCGGGCACGTAAGAGATGGTGTAAATATTATTTTTAGCCGCGTCGGCCAAATAAAATATTTCGCGGTTCTGGTGGAAGGCGCCCTGCCAGCCGTTTTTGGCGACCGCATCGGCGGCAGTGATCGGCGTATCCGAAAATTGGCTGTTATACCAATCCGTGATCGACAAGTTGCCGGTGTCCGGCATCGAGACGATCTCGATGAAAGAATTGTCGGCGGCGGAAAAAATCAAGGACTGGCCGCCGTTTAAATTTTGCGCCTGCCAGATTTTCGGATAAGCAACCGTGTATTTGGCCGCCGCGTCATCATAAACCGCGATATGCGGATTGGCGGTAATTTTTCCCGGCCCGGCCGGATCATATAAACTCAAAACTTCGGCGCCGTCCGGATAGCCGTCGCCGTCCGTATCGGCTTTGTTCGGATCAGTGCCGAAAATTATTTCTTCCGCGTCGGACAGCCCGTCATGATCGGCATCCGCCACATTACTGTTCAAAGGAAGGCCGTCGTGAGCCAAAGTCGAACTGGCGGAAAACGCCGTTGTGCTGGTGGCGAGCGGAGCGGTCGAAGTGGCGGCAGCCGGCGGAGTCGAAGAAGCGACCGGCGGAGTGGTAGTGGCAGAGCTCGCGGCCGGCGGCGCGACCGGCGCGGTCGTGGTGGCCGGGGTCGGAATACTCGGAGCGGTCGGAGTAACTTGCGCCGGAGCTTGGGAGGTCGGCGCCGAGGCAGGCGGAATCGCGGCCGGCTTGGGATTGATCAGAAAAATGTAAGCCAGATAAACCGCCGCGGCCAAAACCAAAAATCCGACTGCCATAATCACGGCCCCGACGATCGTGGTTTTTTTATCGGTTCCTTGCGAGCTGATCTTGAATTTTCGCGGCATGGTGCGGATGCGGATATTCCGTTCGATCTCTTCGTCCAGATTCACCTGGGGGGAATTATTTTCGTCCGCGGAAAAAATCCGGCCGGCGCCCTTTTTGCCTTCGGCATCAAGATCCAAATCAATCCCGTTTTGTTTATCTTCGGTCATGTAATTATTATTTAGTAAAAATCTTTTATTTTGTACGCCGACTTTTACGGCTGAAAATAATTATTGCCCGATTTCCTTCAAGCTATGCGCGGCAAGCAGAAAAATATTGTAATAAGTCTTATCATCTTTGCCGGTCAGCGGATTATAAGTGACGGTGAATAATTTCCCTTTTGCCGCGTCGGTAGCGTAGAAATTATTTTTATCCGCGCCGAAGATTCCGGACAAACCGTTTTTAGAAATCACGTCCGCGGCAGCGGCCGGGCTATTGGGAAATTGCTGATTATACCAGGCGAGAATATCTTGTTTGAGCGAATTGGGCTGAACCGATACCTGGATGGAATAATTGGCCGGGGCCGAAAAAATTATCACCGAGCCGTCGTTGTTGGCCACATCCTGGACGGAAAAACTTTTCGGATAAAGCGCCGAGTAACCTTGTTTGGCATTTTGATATTCGGCAATATCGGTATCGGCGATCAAAGCGCCCGCGCCCAGCGGATTGAATAAATTATTAACTTCGGTGAAATCGCCGTAACCGTCGCCATCCGTGTCAGCCTTGAGCGGATTCGTTCCCAATACCGCTTCCTCCTGATCGGACAAACCGTCATTATCGCTATCAATGATCGCCGCGGGGGACGGAGTCGGCGCCACGGCCGGAGCGGAAGAGCTGGCAACGACCGGCAGAGTGGTGGTCGGCGCCGCCGACGAAGAAGTCGCCGCGGGAGCAACCGGCGTTACCGGCGTCGACGGAGTCGTCGGCTGGGGAGCGACATTGGCGGGCGCCGGAGTTTCATTATTAATGACGATTGTCTGACCGGGCTGATTGGGCAACAAGCTGCCCAGAAAAGGAAATTTGCTTTCCCAGGATGCCGGGCTTAAAACTGCCACGCCCATAAAACGGCCAAGGATAAATAAGCCCAAACCGATGATAATTAAAATTATAACGATGATCAAAAGCGCCCGCCAGCCGCCGCCGGAAGATTTCTTTTCCGCCCCTATCGGCCGGCCCGGTTTATTCGGCGCGCCATCAATCTTGGCGGCCGGACCGATGTCTTTGACGCCGGCAAACATATCTTCCACTGCCGGAGCCGGCGGCAAGGGCGGAATATTCCGCGTTACCGCCGGTTCGGGCGAGCGAGCGGCGACCGGAGTTTGGCCGGTTAAATTCTGTCCTTTGTTTTGATCAAGATTTTCAAACATAGCGATTCAGATAACATGCAGCATGAAACATGTAGCATGCGGCATATTAAATACTAAAATTTTATTGATATTTTATTAAATTATTTATTTGCTTTAAGCTTATCGGTAAAAGCAGCGGTGTTTTTATATCATGAATATGAAAATTGGGGCATGCTGTCTGATACTTGTTACCTGCTGTTTGCTATTGGCTGAAAAAGAAAGTTTCTTTCAATAAATCCTGGCAAGCGCCGCCCGTGCCGCAAGCATCGCCGACCGCTTTGCCGGCGCAGCTGCCGGCGGCATCGGTGCAGCCCAGATTCGTGCCGCGAGTCGCGGTCTGGCCGACCGAAGGCAAAGTATTGGCTCCGCCGTTATCCAAACAATAATATAATTCATAATTCATCGGGTTGCAATCGCCCGAGCCGGCCAGGCACTTCGCGCCATCGACCTGGTCGCGCCACGGATGCCAAGTTCCGTTGACCGGACTGGGCCAGGTGCTGGAGCACATGAAAACATAGATAGCGGAAGAACTGGCATAACCGGCGCCGACCGAGGAAATTTTCGAATCAGTCAGATTGATTCGCGCCTTGGCCGTCGTCCGCGCGTCAACAACGCCGTCTTGGGCCTGGATCAGCTGCGCGCTGCTATCGGTCGCGAACGGCTTATTATTGTTGTTGACGAACTTGACGATAGTCTTGTCGGCGATGCTCCAATTCCAAGTCCAGGCATAACCCGATACCGGATGCAAAATCTGATCATCGCCGCTATAAGCGTTGGCGGTAAAAACCTTATCGCGGTCATCGGCCGTATCGAAAGTTTTCGCGGCCGGATCAAGATCGTTTTCATTCAAATCATTGGCGGTGGTGTGAATCAGATAAGAATCGG